>JBBQOJ010000190.1:0-6052 GCA_038330815.1 Chitinophagales bacterium
ATTTTCATCATAAATCAGCTTACTACCTGCATTCAACCAAACCTGCGTGCCATCCGGTAATTCAATTTTTGATTTTGAACCGTTTTTTGTAGATACTATATTTTGCTTTACCTGCTGATCTTTTTGATGACTGCGGATTAACAACCATCCGGTGGAAATGATTGCAAGGAAAACGGCAGCCGCGGCTACTACCCGGTAAAACATCTTTATTGGTTGCCGGGAATGATCAATGGCAATTGCCGTATCGGGTTCAATCGGTAAAGGGGTTGAAATCTTTTGCTGAAGGTGGCTCCAGGCCAGCGCTGTTTGTTGTTTGCTTATTTCCTCGCCTGGTTGAAAACTACTGTTCCAAAGCGCATCAATCTGCTTCGTTGCCTCCGCCAGGGAAGCATTCTGAATGAAATATTGTTTCAGTTCTAGTTGTTCCTCAGGAGTGGCCTCACCCGATTTTTTCTTTGCCAGTAAATCCCAAAATCTGTTCTGTTCCATATTATTCTTATACAGATAATATAGACGGAGATTTGTTCAAAATACCCTTAAGAAAAAATAAATATTTTTTTAAGCTGGAATTATTTCCCTTGTTCCAGGCGGTCATCACCAAAACGTGATAAGTTTGAATGGGGAAAAATATTGGCAGCGAGGAGTTCGCCTCCGATTTTACTTAACGCTAAAGACATTTGGGTTTCAACTGTTTTAACAGAAAGATTCAGCATTTCCGCTACTTCACGGTATTTAAGACTGTCTTCTTTTATAAGCCTGAAAATGAGCTTGCATTTGGGTGGAAGCGCTGAAATGGCCTGCTGTATTCTCATTAGCAGTTCTGCGGATATAAATAATTCTTCCGGGTTCAATGAAATTTCGCCAAATTCTATCGCCAGGTCATCAAAATTTACGGTGAGTACTTTGTTTCTTTTTTCCAGGTAATCCAATGCCGCATGTTTGCAGGAAACAAAGAGGTAATAATTAAGATTTTTTATTGCGGGGAGCGATTCCCGGTTTTGCCAAAGTTTTACAAATACATCAGAAACTACTTCCTCTGCTGATTCCCTGCTTTTGAGAAAAGCTTTTGCAAACAAAAATAATTTATGGTAAAAATGATTGAATATTTTTTCAAATGCAAACTCGTCATCATTTTGGGCTACCAAAATACACAAATCATCAAGTTGGCTGGCAATCATCTTTTTAAGGCATTTAGCTTTTTGTAAATGTAATGCTTTATCAATTCAATTTATTTCGAAAAATTAGTATATAAGCTGAATTTATTTTCGACAGGAATACAGTTTACTAAAACACTTTGCCTGTCCGGTAATCTTTCCAAAACGTCCCGATAGCACTTGAGAAGTTTTAACCATCTGCTGGCCGCTGATAATGATTTTGCTGATGTAGTGTAGAAAGGGACGCCTGCGTGGCTTAAGAATAATCTATTAGCGTGACTGAAAAGCTTCTGACGAATTGAGTGAAATTTAGAAATCCAGAGATAGGTTAAAAGAGGGCTTGCCGAACAATACCGCAAAATTGATAATATTTCAGTAATCAGCATACCAAAAGCATTTCCAATTTTTTCCTGCATAAAAAATTGGAATTTCATATCATAAAACGGTTTTTTACTGAGCACTTATCGATTAAATTTATATTTTCTGCTTTTATATATAAATGGTGTGCGTCGTTGGCTGTTGTTATCTTTCCTGCAATTAATAACTGATTACAATCTGATTGTATTTGCATCAATTACCCTATTTTTGGCATCCTAAAAATCAGAACAACTACTTATGGACAATTTGATTTATGTAATTCCGGCAATGGGCATTGTAGGATTATTATACACTTTTGTGAAGTTTGCATGGGTTTCCAAACAGGATGCGGGTAATGAACGTATGAAGGAGATCAGCACTTATATTGCGGAAGGCGCTATGGCGTTTTTGAAGGCGGAATATAAAATCCTCGCCTATTTTGTTATTGTGGGTGCCTTGTTACTGGGAATTATGGGGTATAGTAATGAGAATAGCCATTGGAGCATTGCCCTTGCATTTGTGCTGGGCGCATTTTTTAGTGCATTGGCCGGCTTTATTGGAATGCGGATAGCCACCAAAGCAAATGTGCGTACTGCCCAGGCAGCAAGAACAAGTTTAAGCAAGGCCTTACAGGTGTCGTTTACCGGCGGATCGGTGATGGGCATGGGGGTAGCAGGATTGGCAGTGCTGGGTTTGGGTGGACTGTTTATAATATTAAAAATGATTTTTGCACCGGAAGCTGAGGTGGATAGTGTAGAAATGGAACGCACTATTGAAATTTTGACTGGATTTTCCCTGGGTGCAGAATCCATTGCCCTGTTTGCCAGGGTTGGTGGTGGTATTTATACCAAGGCGGCGGACGTGGGCGCCGACCTCGTAGGAAAAGTGGAGGCTGGTATTCCCGAAGATGATCCACGCAATCCTGCTACCATTGCAGATAACGTGGGTGATAATGTAGGTGATGTAGCAGGGATGGGTGCCGATTTATTTGGTTCCTATGTTGCCACCGTGTTGGCCACCATGGTGCTGGGAAGGGAGACAGAAGCGTTGAGTGATAATTTCGGCGGTATGTCACCAATCCTTTTGCCCATGTTAATTGCCTCAATGGGAATTTTGTTTTCCATCATTGGAACTTTTTTTGTGAGGATTTCAGATAGTGCAGGCTTAAGTACCAATGCGGTGCAAAAGGCACTGAATATGGGTAACTGGGGATCCATTGTATTAACTGCAATTGCCAGCTTTTTCCTTGTCAACTGGCTGATGCCCGAAAATATGTCGTTAAGAGGGCTTGAATTTACAAAGATGGGGATATTTGGCGCTATCATGGTAGGATTGGCCGTTGGTACTTTAATGAGCATTATTACAGAATACTATACTGCCATGGGAAAACGCCCGGTGATGAGTATTATTCGCCAATCGGCCACCGGCCACGCCACCAATATCATCGGGGGTTTAGCTGTAGGAATGGAAAGTACCTTACTGCCGATCCTGGTACTGGCTGCAGGTATTTATGGATCTTATGCGTGTGCCGGTTTATATGGTGTAGCCATTGCCGCAGCGGGAATGATGGCGACAACTGCCATGCAACTGGCGATTGATGCCTTTGGTCCCATTGCTGATAATGCCGGTGGCATCGCCGAAATGAGCGAATTGCCAAAGGAAGTAAGAGAAAAAACAGATATCCTGGATGCGGTTGGAAATACCACTGCTGCCAGTGGAAAAGGCTTTGCCATTGCCTCTGCTGCTTTAACCGCCCTTGCATTATTCGCAGCTTTTGTTGGCATTGCAGGTATTGATGGTATTGATATTTACCGGGCCGATGTGCTTGCAGGATTATTTGTGGGAGGCATGATTCCATTTATATTTTCTTCTCTCGCCATACGTGCAGTAGGTGAAGCAGCCATGGCGATGGTGGAGGAAGTGCGCAGGCAGTTTCATACCATACCTGGTATTATGGAAGGCACGGGGAAACCGGAATATGATAAGTGTGTAGCCATCTCCACAGAAGCCTCCCTTAAAAAAATGATGTTGCCGGGTGCAATCGCATTACTATCCCCAATGATCATAGGATTTATTTTCGGACCAGAAGTATTGGGTGGTTTTCTTGCCGGAGCCACGGTTAGTGGTGTATTAATGGGAATGTTTCAAAATAATGCAGGTGGAGCGTGGGACAATGCCAAGAAATCTTTTGAAAAAGGCGTGGATATTAATGGAGAAACCTACTATAAAAAATCTGAGCCACACAAAGCCTCTGTAACCGGTGATACCGTCGGTGATCCATTTAAAGATACTTCTGGTCCCTCCATGAATATATTGATCAAGTTAATGAGCATCATTAGCCTGGTAATTGCCCCTACCCTGGCGGTAATTCACCACGATAAAATTGAGGCCAACAGGAAAGCGCAGATTGAAACACTTAATAAGGTAATTGCAGAAAAAAGTCGTTTATAAGGTTGCTGCCGGGTGATGGCTATACTAAGCCGTTGGGGCGTTTCGGTATTTAACTAACCAGGCCCGGAGATAATCCGGGCCTTTTTTATAAACCACCGCATTGGTACCTTTTACCGGGCAGCCCTGCTTAAGCATAAGGCAGGAATTATGTTCGGATCCAGCTGAAAATATTGTGTATATTAGCCTGCTTAAAACGATTCCTTGGGTCCTGCATTATTATATTACGCCATTCCTTTTTTTGTGCTGCTGCTTGCAGTAGAAGCCTGGCTTTCGTACCGCGGCCAAAAGCACCTGTATGCTTTAAATGATACATTGGGTAGCCTGGGATTAGGTATTGGCAATGTGTTTTTTAACCTGTTTACCAAGGCCATTATTTTTGGCCTTTTCTCGTTTTTATATCGATACAGGTTGTTTACGTTGGACGTTTCCAACTGGTGGTATTGGGTTATATTACTACTGGCAGATGATTTTAGTTACTACTGGTTTCACCGCGTTAGCCATCGGGTGAATTATTTTTGGGCCAGCCATGTGGTGCACCATTCATCGCAGCACTATAACCTGGCGGCGGCGTTACGACAAACCTGGACCGGCAATGCTACGGGTACGTTTTTATTCTGGGCGTGGATGCCTTTGGCGGGATTTCATCCTTTAGGAATTTTGTTTATGCAACAAATTAGTTTGATTTACCAGTTTTGGATACATACTGAATTAATCCAACGGCTGCCTGCCCCGGTAGAATATATTTTTAATACGCCTTCTCACCACCGGGTGCACCATGGCAGCGATGTAAAATACCTTGATAGAAACCATGGCGGCATTTTTATTTTCTGGGACCGAATGTTTGGAAGTTTTCAGCCCGAACAGGAACGGCCAACTTATGGGCTTACCAATAATATTCAGTCTGCCAATCCAGTCAACATCGCTTTTGTAACATGGAGAACACTCTTCTCCAAAGCCTATACCTGTGGCTCTGTTCCTACTGCGATAAAATATTTCCTGATGCCGCCTGGTTGGAGCCACGATGGTAGTACCAAAACGACGGCCCAATTGAGAAAGGAAATGGTAGATAGTTAACAAATCCAATATGCATATGCTCTCACCATCCAACATTACAAATGCCCATTGTTTTGATTATTCTTTGTATAACCATACAAGTGCTGCATTAAGCACGTTTTTACACCCGGCAGCTACTAACTTCCGTGTATTTACGATGTGTTTTAGAAGATTTTTTTTCAAACAGGTGTCTGATTGGGGTGAATTGATATTTTCGGCATTAAAATGGTAACTACCCGAATAGTTGATAAATCAATTATGCAGTCGTTGTTAAACTATGGTTGCCTTTTATTTGTCTTATGATGATCAAAATGCATCGATTTTAAAATTATAATCTTATTTAAGTGCTACAACCACGATATTGCTTCTCTTTTCTTGCATTGTTGCTACCGTTTTTTGCCTTTTCGCAAACAGCCGATTTTTCTTTCAGGTCACCTTCCGGAAATTTTTGTACACCTACTTTAGTTGATTTTTCACAAAATTGCACTGGTTCGCCTATCGGCTTTGTGTGGGATTTTGGTAATAATACCAGGGGATTTAGTGGCAATGTTGCCGCCAGCTATGATATTCCGGGCACCTATACTGTAAAGCTGACCGCTATTTATACCAATACCACCCTTGAAATATCCAAAACTGTTGTAATACATCCAACCATTAATGCCACAATTGCAGTTAGCAGTAATTACATTTGCCGGCCCGGAATTATCAATTTTAGTGCGGCCAGTAATGCTAACAGGCCCAGTTATACCTGGGATTTTGGCGATAATACCGGTATCATTAGTTCGCGGGGACGGGATACTGCACATACTTTTACCAATTATGGCAACTATACAGTAATATTAAAAGTGACAGACACGACGGGGTGCTTTGGTACCGTCTCTACTGTGATTAATGTAAGCAGGCCGGCAATTGTCGGCACTGTTTCGCAACAAACGGGTTGTATACCGGCTGCCCCGGTTTTTGCTGCGAATGTGAATGTACCCGTCAATGATTTTGTGACTACCTATTCCTGGAATTATGGCGACGGCAGCCCTACA
>JBBQOJ010000191.1:0-6031 GCA_038330815.1 Chitinophagales bacterium
TTATTGCAATTGTGTAGGTAGTCAAACTGAAGTAATATTTGATGGGGCCTCCATGGTATTTGATAAGGAGGCCAATCTCTGCGGCCAGTTACCGATGTTTGAGGAAGCGCTGGAAGGTTTTCAATTGAATGAAGATGGTACCATTGAAGCGCCGGTGGTAGAGCCGGCAGCCAGGGTGCCGCTAAATGAATTAACACCACTCGCACTTGAAGAAAACCTGAATATCGCACAGGTACATGACGCCATTGTGTTAGGTATCAAGGATTACTTTGCTAAAATGGGTTTTACAAAAGCCATCATCGGAAGTAGTGGTGGTATCGATAGTGCGGTAACCATTGCCCTTGCCTGTAAAGCACTGGGTGCCGCCAACGTAAGGGCCATCCTGATGCCCTCTCAATATTCCAGCGGGCATTCAATAGATGACGCCAAAGTTTTAAGTAAAACCCTGGGAAATCCATTCGATATTATACCCATTAAAAATATCTACGATAGTTTTATGGCCGAATTAAAACCCATTTTTAATGATTTGCCATTTAGCGTTGCGGAAGAAAATATACAAAGCCGCAGCAGGGGTAATTTACTAATGGCCATTGCCAATAAGTTTGGCTATATCCTGCTTAATACCTCAAATAAGAGTGAACTGGCTACCGGATATGGAACGCTTTATGGAGATATGGCAGGAGGCTTAGGCGTGTTGGGTGACTGTTATAAATTACAGGTATATGCCCTGGCCAGGTACATTAACCGCGATACTACCATCATACCCTCAAACATTATTACCAAGCCTCCCTCTGCCGAATTACGGCCTGGGCAAAAGGATTCCGATAGTTTGCCAGCATATGAAGTGCTCGACAAATTATTGTACCAATATATCGAACGCAGGCTGGGCCCTAACGAGATTAAGGAACAGGGCTTTGATGCTGCGCTGGTAGACCGGGTATTAAAGATGGTCAACATCAATGAATATAAAAGAAACCAATTTTGCCCCATCATCCGCATATCTCCAAAGGCTTTCGGCGTAGGGAGAAGGGTACCCATTGTAGGGAAGTATTTAAGTTGATGAATAGTTGGTAACCCAATTAAAAGAGGGGATAAAACACAGGGTTATTTTTTGCCGGTAGAGGGCTTTTTTAAAAAAATAAGGTAAACCCCAGCCTTGCAAAAAACGGCGTGCCCGGCGTAAAATGAATTTCAGAAACAGGGGCCATTTCATTTTGCAGCCGGCTCTCGGTATCAAACTGCGTTTCTTTCCAGCGGGTATTTAACATATTTTGTACAGAGAGGCCAGCTTCCCATTTTTTGCGGGTGAAATTAATGGCTGCATCTATGATAAAATAGCCACTGGCCACAACAGAATTATCTTCATTGGCTGGCCTGTCGCCCATATAACGGTAACGGATACTTCCGTTTAATCCTTTTATTTTTCTATAAGTTAATCCCCCCACGCTGGTAAAGCGGGGTGCCAACGGTAAAAAACTTTCTTCCTTTACAACGCCCAGGGCAGTTGGTTTAGCAAGGCTTACCTCCATGTCGGCAACCAAATTTTTTATTACCTCGTACCTGATGGAAACATCACCTCCAAATCTTCTTGACTGTCCGCCTGCTTCCACTACCCCCTCATCACCCACATAAATAAATTCCTGGTCAAGCCACAGGTGCCAGGCGGCAGCGTGAAGCACCAGCTTTTTACTGATCCTGAACATTCCGCCGAGGTCGGTGCCGTAGGCAGGCGGTAACACTTTTTTGCCATTTTGTTGTACAGCCACCCGCGTATCGTTACTATGAAAACCCCTGCCATTGTAGAGATACAATTGTATTTTGTCGTTTGCCTGGTAGTTGATATTTAATTTGGGGCTAATGGCTACCGACCGGGTGGAAAGCACTTCCCCATTTAGCTGGTTATTGTACCAATTGGTAAAATAATCCGCCCTTAATCCGGCCGTTAAACCAAGTTTGTTTTTGAGGAGAAAGCGCTGTTCCAAATACACTGCGGCATTGGTTTCCCTCACATCTCCCAGCATGATATTGTTGAGGTTGATGGTCCTGTTTTTGGTTCGGGTTAATTCAATACCATCGATGATATCTCTTCTTACCTGGATACCCGCCCTGCTGGTTGTTTTTATATTCCCCAGTTGTATTTCCTGCTGGTACGAACCATTGTAACCCAGTATGGTCCGGTTTTCCTTCTGCCTGATTTGGTCGCCATTTAGGGGGTCTTCTTTAAAAAAGGTAAAATTGGAATACAGTTCAAAATTGTACCTGGACACAAATAGCTGGTTGTTTATTTTGGCTCCGTTACTTAATTCGGTAAGCAATTCAATATTGGCATTGTACCTGGAGGTACTGCCTCCCTCGGTATTATCTATGGCACCAAAAAAATTCACCAGCCCACTTTCAATAGCCCGATCAGGAATTTGCCCGGAGGCGTCCCATTTACTGGTAAAGGCGGTAAGCGCTGTAGTGAGGGTGTGACGCCGGGCAATATTGCCATGGTATTTTAACATGCCATTCAGCCTGCTAAAATCCTGCGGACTTTCAAAATAGCCTTTTGTAAATGAGCCCTCTCCTGCAAAATATAGGCCCTGGCTTCTCCTGTCTTTACCCGCTTTTAATAAATTAATTCCGGTAATCGCCCGAACGGTATTAAATTGCCCGCCTTCCAATTTTACAAAATTAGTCTCCAGGAAATCTTTTGTTTTAAGCGCTACAAAACCAGCTGTTGTAAAATTTCCTTTGTCGGCCTGGTACGGCCCCTTGCTAAAATTTACCTTGTCGATTAACTCCGGGATTACAAAATGAAGATCGGCATAACCCTGGCCATGCGCATGGCTTACCATATTCACCGGCATGCCGTCAACGGTGATATTAATATCAGTGCCATGGTCCAAATCAAAGCCTCTTAAGAAAATCTGTTCTGCTTTCCCTCCACCCGCGTGTTGGCCGATAAACAGTCCCGGCACCATCCTAAGCACTTCCTGCGAATTGTTGATGGGACGTAAATGAATATCCAGGTCGCTGATGGTTTTAAAAATGCCCTGGTGATCGGTGGCTATTACTTTTATTTCCGCCAGGCTTGATACCTGGGGCGCCATTGTGATCACAGCGGCAGTATTAACAAACCGGATACTGGCAGCGTCAAGTTGTACTTGCTGGAAGCCTATGCTGGTAATAGTTAATAAACCTGCCTGCGCTGGTAATTTTTTTAAATCAATATACCCGTTGATATCAGAGAGGGTGGTAAAAGAAACCTTGCCGGCCGCTAGAATGGCGCCCACAACAGGCACTTTGGAAACTTCGTTTACAAGGTAGATGCCCTTGCGGTAAGGTTGGGCTTTTAAAAATACAGTTGTACAAAGCGTGAATGCACAGCTTAAAACCAACAGTTTGATGGTAAAAATTTTTCGCATCGGCAATGATACTTTTTGGTACCGTGGTAATACTTTACTTTACGAAAAATATATGATGATGGATTTTAATTCGAAAAAAAAGTTGATCCCGGTAATGGGCTGCCCAGGCATATAAATTTCCCGCCACGGGATATAAAATAAGGCAGCTATAATCATTTAGCGCTCAAATTTCAAATGAAATGCAAATTTAAGGTCATCCTTGATGTTAACAGTTTTTAACGGGCTTCTTAATTATGGTCAAGTTTTTGTAATGGCAATGTTCGTATTTTCGCCACCAATATATTGTGGGGCCGGTAAGGCGTTTTAACGATAGTATGGCAATGGAGGAGAGCGTAATCACCAGCATTACAAACAATGGGTAGGCTCTTTCATTAAACCATTTGATTATTCTTAACCAACATCTATCCCCGGGATAGATAAATATTATGTATGCTACAAACAGCCGATGACATCCGCTTGCTCAATGAAAAAATAACCCATGCAGCAGGTTTTGTAACCAGGATCAATGATGAATTGGGAAAAGTAATTGTGGGTCAACATGGGATGATTGAACGGCTAATGATTGGTTTGCTCAGTAATGGACACGTATTGCTGGAAGGGGTGCCGGGCCTCGCCAAAACGCTCTCCATTAAATCGCTGGCGCAGGCCATCAGGGCTAATTTCAGCCGCATTCAGTTTACGCCCGACCTGCTGCCGGCTGATGTGGTAGGTACCATGATATATAACCAGGCCAGGAATGAGTTTATGGTGCGCAAGGGCCCCATCTTTTCCAATTTTATATTAGCGGATGAAATTAACAGGGCCCCGGCTAAGGTACAAAGTGCTTTATTGGAGGCCATGCAGGAACGGCAGGTAACCATCGGCGATACTACTTTTAAGTTGGATGAACCCTTTTTGGTGTTGGCCACACAGAATCCCATCGAACAGGAAGGTACTTACCCGTTGCCCGAAGCACAGGTAGACAGGTTTATGCTCAAAGTGATCATCGACTATCCCACCAAGGCAGAGGAGCAAATGATTGTACGGCAAAATACACTGGGCCTTTCTTTCCAAACAATTAACCCGGTGGCTTCCACCAGTGAAATCTTCACGGCAAAAGAGCTGGTAAGGCAGGTATATATGGATGAAAAAGTGGAACACTATATCCTCGATATTGTATTTGCCACCCGGTACCCCGATCAATATCATCTTCCTAAATTAAAGCCACTCATTGGTTTTGGCGGATCGCCAAGGGCCAGCATTAACCTGGCGCTTGCTGCCAAGGCGTATGCGTTTTTAAACAAACGGGGATATGTAATTCCGGAGGATGTACGCAGTATCTGTAAAGATGTATTAAGACATCGTATTGGGTTAACTTATGAAGCAGAAGCGGAAAATGTAAATGTGGAAATGATCATCAACGAAATATTACGGGTGGTGAATGTACCCTAGCGATGTGGCCTTTTATCATGCGGTAACATTCGCCCCGGCAATAATGCGCTAACTGTTTACGGCAAATTATATTCATGTTGGTTTAAATAAACCCCTTCTTGTTTAATAAAAAAAAAGATATCGTCCCCCCTGCAGCCATCCCGTCTTCTCTCCCGGAAGAATCGGAAGGCGCCGCTATTATGCGAAAGGTGAAACAGCTGGAGATTATCAGTAAAAAAATTACTACGCATTTGTTTACCGGCGAGTACCATTCTGCCTTTAAGGGAAAAGGGATGAGTTTTAGGGAAGTGAGGGAGTACTATGCCGGTGATGATGTGCGATTTATTGACTGGAATGTGAGTGCCCGCTTCAATCACCCTTTTACCAAAGTGTTTGAAGAAGAACGGGAGTTAACTGTTTTTTTATTGATAGATGTAAGTGCCAGCAATTTATTTGGAACGGTGCATGCCCGCAAGCGCGATATCATCACCGAAATTGGCGCTGTATTAACCTTCAGCGCTATCAATAACAACGATAAGGTGGGCGCCATCTTCTTTAGTGATAAAATTGAAAAATACATCCCGCCTAAAAAGGGGCGGCAACATGCCTTGTACATAGTAAGGCAGTTACTAACGGCAGCGCCTATTGGCAAAATCACCAATATGGAAGAGGCCATCAGGTTTTTTAACAAGGCAACGCATCAAAAAAGTATCGCCTTTTTATTAAGTGATTTTGTAGATGCAGCGTATGAAAATGATTTAAAAGTAATTGGGGGGCGGCATGATGTAATTGGCTTGCGCATCTATGATAAAATGGACATGCAATTACCGGAGGCAGGGTTATTACAGGTAGAAGACCTTGAAACCGGCCGCCAGCAATGGATTGATAGCAATGATGCGCTGGTACAGTACACTTATAAGCAACGCTTTTTACAGCAGAGCGAACTTTGCAAAAACTATTTTCGTAAGGCGGGTGCAGACTTATTGCATATAAGAACAGACGAAGATTACGTTAAAATCTTGCAACAGTTTTTCATCAAAAGAAGTTGATTTAAAGTTATTAGTAAACAGATGATGGATAACAGGAACATGCGGAAATTTTTGTTAACGGCGGTATTGCCCTGTTGTTTCTTCGCCATTGCGCATGCACAATCTTTAGTGAAAACACAGGTCAGCAGGAGTGAAATATTGATTGGAGACCAGTTTACCCTTACT
>JBBQOJ010000192.1:0-6014 GCA_038330815.1 Chitinophagales bacterium
CGGTGGGGCCATCGCTATCTATACTAAAAAGGGCGGGTCGGATAATTCACAAGTTAAAGGACTGCCTTTTACTAACATACAGGGGTATTCGGTAATTCGTGAATTTTTTTCACCTGATTACGAAAAGAACCCTGAGCCTGACATAAAGGATTACCGTAGCACTTTATATTGGAACCCCAACCTTTATTTTGATAAAAATACCCGGAGGGTCATCCTGCCGTTTTTTAATAACGACAGCGGTAAAAAATTCCGCGTAATTATAGAAGGCATTAATGAAGCCGGCAAACTTACAAGAGAAGAGCAGATCATTGAATAAAGTAACCAGGTACCATTACATTTCCGATGCATTGCTGTTTGTGAAAAGCAGGGTTGGTGGTTGAAAAATGAGTTGGCTTACTGAAATGACTATTTTATGTCTGGGGGAAATGAGTAGAACGAAAAAGTTGACTCCATCACCTATACAACACAGGCGACCCTACTTAAACTTAGGAGGATGATCGACATCATTCCCCTAAAAAGAGACCGCTCATCACGTTAAGCCACTGCCCTGTTTAAAAAATCAATCATGGGTTTCATTGTGGCGAAGATGGTAGCAATATCTTTTACCAAAGTAGCCTGCTGCAGGTCTGTATCGGTGAGTGGTGTACTAACGATATAATGTTTCATTTTCAGGTACTGAATGGCAGGGTTGTTTTCATCGTACCCTTTGGGAGGGCGCACCAGCGTTTCTACGCCATCCACGCCAGTGGGAAATAACCGGGTAAATTTTTTAGTAGAAAGTAGTCGCTTCCATTCCTCAAAATTGTAGTCAATTTCCTGTCTTAATTTGGCTAAGTCCTGCGGCATCGGGGTATAAAAACCACCGGCAACATAACTCTTACCTGGCTCACAATGAAAATAGTATCCCGCCACTGCGGCCTTTTTACCGCCACTGCTGAAGTAAGCAGCCATGTTCGACTTGTACGGACTTTTATTTTTGCTGAAACGCACATCACGGTTGATACGGAAGGTACAATCTTTCACAGCAAGGTGGCCGATGGGTTCGTCAAATGCGCCAATGGCCGGTATCAAAGATGCTACCAATTGTTGAAAATCATTTTTTGCCGCTTCATAACTGGCACGGTTAGCCTCAAACCACGGCTTGTTGTTGTTTTTTTGTAGGCTCTTTAAAAATTTAATGGTAGCTGCTTGTAACATAGTTGAAATAGTTAACCAATAAAAAAGGAATTGGTTCGTATAACCAATTCCTTTCCTTTAATATAAGTGATCGCTTATTTTACTTTACCCCAGTTTTCTCCACTCTTGATCCTGTAAAGTGTCATCTCGCTTACTTTGTATTTTTCTGCCATTTGTTTATAGGTGAGTTTCCTTTTGGGATTATTGATGGCATCCTTAATAGATTTTACCTTGGTAACATTTAATTTAAGGCCCTCCGTTTTGTTAGCCTGTTTTTTCTTGTAGGCAATTTTTAGAGGACTGCTTTGCTGGTGGCTGCCCACTTCTTCCACAGTGGCCCATTTAAGGTTGCTGAAATTATTATCTTCCTTTTTATGGTTTACATGAATTACAAATTTATACCGCGGAGAAGGCTTTTTACAAAATAGCCGTGCAATTTCCCTATGCAGGTAGATGGTACCGTTGCCATTTTCGAGATGAAGGTTAAGGGTGCGATAGCCGGAGGTTAGCGAGCCATTAAGGAGTTTTCCATCTTCGGATACCTCGTTGGTATAGCTGGCTGCCCTTCCCATGGACGATACGGCATATTTTTTTCGGAGCTGTTTGTGACCACTGAACTGAAGCTGTTTCCATGTTTCACCTGGAATTTTCTTAATCATAGATGAATGATTTTAGCGGGTATTTGTGCAATCAAACATTAAAGCATGCACGAAATGTTGTTATCGTTAAAAGGCTATACTATAAATATAAAAAAAAAAATCACTAAGTTGGTAGCAATTTTATAAAATCTTCTTCCGTAATTATTTTGATGGATTGGATTTTTTTTGCCTTCTCCAGTTTACTTCCTGCATCTGTTCCTACAACAAGGTAGTTCAATTTACTGCTTACGCCACTCATTATTTTACCGCCATGTTTTTCCACCATTGCCTCGGCGTCCGATCGCTTCATTTGGTTGAGCGTGCCGGTGAAAAGAAAAGTTTGTGTGTTGAAGGCATTAGTGATATTAATTTGCTTCTTTTGATTTTTTAATGATATCCCTTCCTTCTCCAATTGTTCCAACATCATCAAATTAACCTCATCCTTAAAAAACCGGTAAATGCTGCCAGCTACTTTATTGCCAACATCTTCCAGGGTAAGCAATTGCTCTTCTGACAAATTTTTGAAGTCGTATAAATGATGAACGGCGTTGGCAAGTGTTTTAGCAGTGTTTTCCCCAACATAACGAATGCCCAGTCCATAAATCAACCGGTGCAAGGGCTGCGTCTTAGAAATGCCGATGGCTTCCTGCAAATTCAGGATCGACTTTTTTCCAAATCCACCCAATGTTCCAAGCGCATCAAAATTCAAATGGTAGATACCTGGGATATCTTTTAGTAAACCGAGCTCATAAAATTTTCGAACATTGGCTTCTCCAAAGCTTTTTATGTCCATGGCGTCTTTGCTTACAAAATGGATGATCCGTTCCACTACCTGTGCCTTACAATTGATATTGATGCAACGCCACACCGCTTCACCGGAAGGCTTGTAAAGAGTATCGTTACAAACAGGGCAGTTGACAGGAAACAGGATCGCCTTTTCCCCGCCTGATCTCAGTTCCGGGAAAGATTTCACTACCTGCG
Organism: Chitinophagales bacterium; assembly: GCA_038330815.1. Taxonomy (GTDB): domain Bacteria; phylum Bacteroidota; class Bacteroidia; order Chitinophagales; family Chitinophagaceae; genus Ferruginibacter. Next base: position 2,796 of record JBBQOJ010000192.1, read on the forward strand.
GGATCACATCGCCACTTCGTTCAATCAGCAGGTGGTCGCCAATCATCAGGTTTTTCTCCTTTATATACTCTTCATTGTGAATAGAGATACTACCCACCGTAACACCACCCACCAACACGGGTTCAATTTTAGCGACAGGGGTAATAGCACCCGTACGGCCAACCTGGAAGTCCACCGTCACCAACTTACTCGACGCCTGCCTAGCCTTAAATTTAAAAGCAATCGCCCACCGGGGATGGTGAGAAGTCATACCCAATTTCTCCTGGAGGCTAAGGTCGTTTACCTTAATTACCATCCCATCGATTTCATAAGGCAGTTCATCACGCCCGGCTTCAAAATCCATAACATGGGCAATCACGGCATCAATGCCTGTTACCACTTTCATTTCTTTTTTAGGACTTCTAAAACCAAGTTCCCATAACATTTCCAACATACCCGAGTGGGATAAAGGCGGCTGGTAATTACGGGTGATAAACTGAGCGGCGGTTTGGTTTGCCTCCGTTAACTGCCCGGTAACTACCGGTTGATGGTGAAGGGTAGTAGCATAACTAACATGGTATAAAAATACTTCCAGGTTGCGGCGGCTCACTTCGGCGGTATCCTTCATACGGAAAGAGCCTGCTGCTGCATTTCTTGGATTAGCAAAGGGAGGCAGCCCTTCCTCCATCAGCTTATCATTGTATTTTTTGAAATTATTTTTATTGATCAGTACTTCTCCCCTTATTTCTACCTGCTCGATACCATAGCTACTAAATTTGGCAGAAAGCGGCATCGATCTTATCTGTTTTGAATTGAGCGTGATATCATCGCCCACCACCCCATCGCCCCGTGTTGCAGCCCTCGCCAATAAATCGTTATCATAAATTACGGATACACTGGCGCCATCAAATTTTGGTTCAATGCAGTATTCAATCTTATCCAAACCGGATAGCTCTCTCACTTTCCTGTCCCAGTCGAGTAAGTCTTCCTGGTTATAGGAATTGTCGAGCGATAGCATGGGAACAAGGTGGGCTACTTTTACAAAATCATTCACCAGTCCGGCACCTACCCGTTGCGTGGGAGAATCGGGGGTAACCAGTGAGGGATTCGCTGTTTCAAGGTGTTGCAACAACTTATATAAAAGATCGTATTCTGTGTCACTGATCAGCGGGTCATTTTGCACATAATACCGGTATTCATGAAAGCGTAATACATCTCTCAGTTCACCGATGGATACGGTATCGTAGGCAGTACTGTTTTTTTCTTTCGCAGTCAGCAGCAGGGAAGTCGTTGCCTGCTGTAAACTTTTCGTAAGGTCCTGTTGATTCATATTTGCATGGTAGAAATCAAAGATAAAAGATTAGTATCGTACCGTTGGTTCAAATAATAAATGCTCACTCGTTTGAGGCCACCTCATTCAGCCGCTAATTGACTACCCTTGTTTTTTTAGTCGCAGGGTAACTAAAAGCCGCTGCCTGTGGCTATAATAGTTCAATGAAAATTAATCAGAACGTCAACTAAACGGATTGCTAAAACATTGCGGCAGCTAATTGGATAAAACAAACAGGAAATGCACCTCCCAATATAAAAATCTTCCCCGGAATAAACATTTTTTTGCCAGTTCCCAATAATGTGTTTAATTTACACATTAAACGATGTTATATGATACTGCTTTGGAGAAAAAGTTTTCTTTTACTCATCACCATTTTATTCGCTGCTGGCCTTAATGCGCAATTACTTACCTGGGCGCCACAGTTTCCCAACGACAACAGTAGTATCATCATCACGCTTGATGCCGCAAAGGGCAACCAGGGATTATTAGGTAATACGGAACCTGTATATATGCATTTTGGTGTAATTACCAATTTAAGCACCAGCAATACCGACTGGCGGTATGTGCCTACCACCTGGGGTACCACCACCGCGCCACAGGCCACCGCCCTGGGAAACAACAAATGGTCCATCACTATTAACAATCCAAGGGCCTATTTTAATGCAACGGCAGGTGGCGTTCCCGCCGGGGAAACCATCCTTAAAATTGCCATGGTGTTTAGAAATGGCGCTGGTACAAAAGAACATAAGAATGCCGATGGCAGCGACTTATATGTGCCCATCTATCCGCCAGGAACCAATCACATCCAGTTTACCCAGCCTGCCATCATACCCTCTTTTAATATGCCCCATGAACCAATTACGGCGGGGGTCGGACAATCAGTGCCTTTATCCGCAACAGCTTCAACTGCAGCTGGTAGCCTGCAACTTTTCTATAATGGCGCCGTGGTGGCAGGGCCTGTTACCGGTACCAATACCATTACTGCCAATCCGCAGGTAACCGCGGCGGGTAACCAGCAAATTGTTGCCCGGCTAACGGTAGGGGGTAATAGCTATTTTGACACAGTTCAATTTTATATCGCTCCGTTGAATACCATATTGCCCCTGCCACCAGGTGTTAAGGAAGGGATCAATTATGCAACAGGCTGCGATTCTGTAACTTTGGTTTTATATGCACCTAATAAAACCAACGTAGTGGTATTGGGCGATTTCCCCAATAACAATTGGTTACCGCAGGCACAGTATCAAATGAACAAAACGCCCGATGGTAACTACTATTGGATAACCATCCGTAACCTGGTAGCCGGAACCGAATATGCTTTTGAATACCTGGTAGATAATGCCATTTATATTGCAGATCCCTACTCAGAAAAAATACTAGATCCGTGGAATGATCGGTTTATCCCTGCTGCCACCTATCCCGGATTAAAGCCTTATCCCGCTGCCGCAACTGCAGGTATCAATGGTATTGTAAGTGTGTTGCAAACCTGTGCCCCGGCCTACAACTGGCAGGTAGCCAATTTCGTGAAACCTGATAAACGTAACTTAATTACATACGAATTGCTGGTGCGTGATTTTGGAGATGCCCGCAATTACCAGATGCTCATCGATACGATGAATTATTTCAAAAGATTAGGAATCAATGCCATTGAGCTAATGCCGGTGAACGAATTCAGTGGCAACGAAAGCTGGGGATATAATCCAACTTTTTACCTGGCACTCGACAAAGCCTATGGCACTAAAAACAAGTTCAAAGAATTTATTGATGTATGTCATAAAAACGGTATCGCGGTGATTTTGGATGTGGTGTACAATCACCTGGATGCCTTCAATACGCCGCAGGGCAAATTGTATTGGGATGCTGCCAATGGCCGCCCGGCTGCCAACAGTCCCTGGTTTAACCAATCT
>JBBQOJ010000193.1:0-5983 GCA_038330815.1 Chitinophagales bacterium
GTATTAAAACAAATAATTCTTAAGCTTGAAGCGTAGCTGATTTTGGTAACTTTAGGAATGAATAGGTTTCTTAATATATCCTTCACCCTACTCAATTGGCATCTTGCAGGAAGTCGAACACAACATTGAAGTGTTAGATCAACTCAGTTTTAGCACTAAAGAATCGATTGACTCCCAAATTAAGCTCATTTAATTTGATTGGCTTTATTACCTGCTAATTGCATTATTTATCAACTTTATCGCTGATTAGGTTAGCACCAACTGTTATATAGAATAAAAGTTAAAAACCGCAGAATGTTGAACAGCTTATTTAAACCCCCTAATTCACTTCATTTGACATGTATTAGAATTCCGCTAGCGTTTTTTCGAATGAATATAATCCAGCACATAATATAATTGTCATATAAATTAAATAGACTTAAATACATCTTTGACTTGTTTTTCAGCATATTATAAAAGAAACGTATTTTGATTAATATTGCTAAAGCTAATTGTATTATGCCCGATGTAAATTCAATTATACCTTCTTCTAAAACAGAAGACAAAGTAAAAACTGTCCTTGGATGGACTTCGATTTCTTATGCTTTGGGCTTTATCACAGTAACTCTTCATACATTTCAATTAAGATTACCAGTACTTGAGGTGCTTAGTTCAATTTACATTTGGATCGGTCTTCCTTTAGCCATTGTCACGTATTGCTCAGGATGGATATTTAATTTTTTTAAAAGACAGATATTAATCAGTACGTCAGAAATAAGAACAGTTTGGATTGATGTAAATAATAAAATTAATGAACAAGATTTAAATCCTTTAAATGCAAATGACGCCGATCGCGTTGTAAATGCATTTGAAGGACTTCCCTTTACAGGTACCTTTATGAAACTATTAAAGGGACCAATTGTAAAATTAATTCATCGTATAAATCAAGGCGAGCCCGTCAAATCTCAAAGGGCCAAAATCGTACTTCAGAAATTTGAAAATATATCAAAAGGTATTAATGCAATGAAAATCGTTCTGAACTATATTTACCTGGCCCTTGCACTTATATTTGCTATTTATTTCTACGTATGGAAACTTTATCCGCAAATTCCACAAACTTTAGGCGGTGGAAAGCCCAGAACTATTCAGTTGTTGGTAGATCCTGAAAAAATCGCTGGCATTGGAACATTTATTTTTCTCGAAAATAAAACTGGCGACACATTAAAATTGAAAAGCTTTTTAACATCACAACTTAAATTACTGTATAAAACGAAAGAGCAATATTACATTGAATGCCCAAACGGAGAAAGGATATCGATAAGTGACGATGCAGTAGAAGCCGTTATTTGGAATCGTTAAGATTTGAGAAAAAACGGGGACCATTTCAGACTGAATAATATCCTGTATATCCTGTTTTATTTGCAAATAGTTTCGCTGAACCAACCCATTATCCAGTTTGCGGAACGAAGCATTAAGGCTTATGCTGCTATTTCACAAGACTTAACAAGGCAAAAAAATGGGGCAAATCATCTATTTTCTGACTTGTCCCAAGGTGTCACCCCGCTGGGCTCTTGATGAACTTCTCATCCCAGCAGTAATAAAGCAAAAAACCTTCAATATACTTGCGGGATTTAAATTTTTTTATCGCCAGCTCCCGCTTCTTTGCTTCCGGTAAACTGGCGAACTCCTCTTTGTACATCAACTCCCAGGGAATACCAGTAGAGGTAAACTTTGAATGTCCAATACTGTGCTCGTATAAGCGACGCTCCAAATCCGTACATGCTCCTACATAGTACTTATACAGCCTGGATGAATAAAGGATATACATAAATGCCATACAATGACAAAAGGATTCCATTTTAGGAATCCTTTGTGAACTGGCTGGGACTCGTACCCAGGACCCTCCCGATTAATATCGGGATGCGCTACCAACCTGGCACCATTCAAAAATTCATTTAAAAACACAAAAGGATTCCAAAAATGGAATCCTTCGTGAACTGGCTGGGACTCGAACCCAGGACCCATACATTAAAAGTGTATTGCTCTACCAACTGAGCTACCAATTCAAAAAAATTATTCTTCCTACTCCCAAGGAACCTCCCGATTTAAATCGGGATGCGCTACCAACTGAGCTACCAATTCAACTTGCTTTGGTATTAAAGCAGTCCGCTTTTATTTGCGGAGTGCAAAAATAGGGCAAAATCGTTTAGTGCCAAACTTTTTCAGCATTCTTTTTTTGAAACGGGCATATAATAATTTAAGATAGTTTATAAACAGCCGGCGAACTCTCTTATTTTTGCTTATAATCTTGAGTATGAGTGACTATTTCAATAATAAAGTGGTGGCCATTACGGGTGGAAGTGAAGGCATTGGCAAGGCGCTGGTGGATGCGTTGATCACTCGGGGCGCAAAAATTGCTACCTGCGGCCGCAACCAGGATAAATTGTACAACCTGCAGGTACAATACTCCAACCAAATGTTGCACACGATAGTGGCAGATGTGAGCAGGTATGATGATTGTAAAAATTTTATTGACTCCACCATTGATACTTATGGTGGCATCGACATATTAATTAACAACGCCGGCATCAGTATGCGGGCATTGTTAACAGATGCAGAGGTTGACGTGATTGAAAAAGTGATGAACATCAATTTTTTTGGAACCGTATATTGTACAAAGCTGGCCCTTAATTCCATTATTGAACGAAAGGGTACCATCGTTGGGGTATCGTCTATAGCAGGCTACCGGGGCTTACCTGGACGCAGTGGATACTCTGCTTCAAAATTTGCAGTGAATGGCTGGCTGGAAGCGGTACGTACGGAGTTGCTGGATACGGGCGTGAATGTAATGTGGGTATGCCCTGGCTTTACCCGTAGTAATATCCGCAATGCCGCCCTTAACAGTAAAGGATATGCGCAGGGAGAGAGCCCGTTGAATGAAAGGGATTTAATGACTTCGCAGGATTGTGCCCATCATATCATTAAGGCCATTGAAAAAAGAAAGCGGACCATGGTGCTTTCCTTTAGTGGTAAGCAAACGGTATTTATGAATAAATTTTTTCCTTCCCTTACCGACCGGCTGGTGAAAAAGTTTTTTTACAAAGATGGCAACCTCATAAAATAAATTGGCACGCAGGGCATCGTTTTTGCTATTCATCCTGCCGGAACCGGAATTGGGACGATAACACGCCAGGTAAGGAAAAGGATGATGCCACGAACCCGCCTTAACCGAAAGAATGATTCGTTATCACGTTTCGCCAATAAAGGAACTGGATGCTTCCCATTTCGACTATTATTAATTTACAAACTTTAAATACCCGGATGCCTTTAATTACCCTTACTTCCGACATAGGCCAGCATGATTTCCTTGTCGGCGCAGTAAAGGGACAGCTATTACAGTTAGGCAACCAGTTAACATTGGTGGATATCACGCACCAACTTTCCCCTTTCAACTATCCGCAGGCCGCCTATGTTTGCCGCAATGCGATAAAAAGTTTTCCAGCGGGTACGTTTCACCTGATATTGGTGAACCTGTTTGATGAACGGCCCGAGCACCTGCTGTTTGCCGAACACAATGGCCAATACATTGGTTGTGCCGATAATGGTTTACTTACGATGATACTGGAAGAACTGCCCCAGAAAGTGGTAGGGTTGGTACTCGCTAAAAACGAACAAAAAAACACCCTGTATTGCACAACTATTTTTGGAAGGGCCTTTAACGATATTACCAGCGGCAAAACAATGGAACAAATTGGTGATCCAGGTGTGTCTATCATTGTAAAAAATTCGCTTCGCCCGCTGCTCGGCAATAATTGGATGGAAGGACAGATCATCTTCATCGATAATTTTGAAAATGTAATTGTAAACATTACCCGCGACGAATTTGAGGAACAACGCAGGGGCAGAAGTTTTAAAATTGTATTTAAAAGGGATGAGGTAATTGAGAAAATCAGTGACACGTACGCAGATGTAGCGGAAGGGGAAAAGCTGGCGCTGTTTAACGCCGGAGGCTATCTTGAAATTGCCATCAATAAGGGAAACGCCGCAGGGCTGTTTGGATTGCAGGGCTTTTCTGAAAAGCAACACCAGGGGCAACATCAATACCTCAATAACCGCCTTTTTTATCAAACAGTAAAAGTATACTTCGAATAATCGTTCACCCCGGGGCATAGCCCAGGCATTGACCAATGTTGGAGGAATTTCATAATGCCGGGAAAATAAGCCATGCGGGAGCTATCTATAACTGCTGATACAAAAATTGTTACTGCTGCCATGCCCCGTTAATTCAGCGTACATTAGCGGTCTACAAATTAAATTTTTATTATACAGGTTAACATTGACGTTTTTAAAACATATATCGCCAGATGAGTCGTCGGACAAAGAATTGGTGGCAGCATTTAAAGAAAGCGGGTCGGTACAATATTTAAGCACCCTGTACCAGCGATACATGGACATGGTGTATGGTGTTTGCCTGAAATACTTTAAGGATGGTGAAAGAAGTAAGGATGCGGTAATGGATATTTTTGAGGAACTGCACCGGAAATTGAAATTGCACGAAGTAGACAATTTTAAGGGCTGGTTGCATGTATTGGCACGAAATTATTGCCTGATGCAACTGAGAAGTCCGAAAAACATGCGGACTTCGGAATTTAACCCGGATGTTATGCAATCGCACCAGGAAACACATCTTACCAACGAAGTGTTGGAAAAAGAGGCCAGGTATACCAGGTTGGCCAATTGTATGGAAAAATTACCGGTGGATCAGCAGCAAAGCATCCGGCTGTTTTTTGAAGAAAAGAAATGCTACCATGAAATTTCCGCTATTACTGGATATGAATGGAATAAAGTAAGAAGCTATATACAAAACGGGAAAAGGAACCTTAAAATATGCCTGGAGGCAGGAGAAGAATGATAGGCAGAGATGGCCACGGCCACCTGTTGCGGGTGCAACCACTTAAGAATTTTGCCAAGGCAGGTAAGATTTATACAAAATGATGATAGGAGTTGGTAGACGAAAACATGATAATTGAAACGAGGAGCATGGGTGGAACGAAAGCGTGAGGGATTGAAGTGGAAAGCCCGCAGTCCGCCGCGGCGGAGAGGACTTGCAACGGAAAGCCAGGCCCCCCGGACGCAGGAAGGGGGGACACGCCCAACAGGGCACCGGCTGCCACCGGTAAGCGCAGTAAAAATGAATTCATCTTTATAAAAAAAATTTGATTAACGCAAGGCAATACATTATTTTTTAGCGGGTTTCTCCCGCCAGTTATGGCAACAGGCAACCAACATATTATTTATACGGCCGAGGATATTCAACAATATTTTGCGGGTAAGCTAACTCCTGCAGCAATGCATGCGATGGAGAAAGCTGCCCTTGATGATCCGTTTTTAGAGGAAGCCATGGAAGGATATGCGTTGGTGCCGGCGGAGGAATGGAGAAAATCCCTCGCCGTTGTTCATACCCATTACCAGCAGGCTACTACAGCGCCGGCAATCCCCTACCGCAAACCAGCCATTTACAAGTTATGGAGAGCGGCCGCGGCAGTACTGATTATAGGGTGCAGTGTGGCTATTGCCTATTATACCACCCGGCAAAATTACACCGACAAGGAGCGCATTGCAGCTACAAAAGCAGCACCTGAACAAACGGAAATAAAACAACAGGATATTAATGAAACAGTACCCCCCGCTATCGCAGATTCATTACAGGTGGGGCAACAGCAGGCGACAACATCGCCGGCAGCAGCAAAGGACAAGGAGAAGGTGCCAGTTGACGAGGCAAAAACCGAAGTCCCGGCAATTTCCTTTGACAAAAACGATCAAAAAGCCACACCCGTGCAACCTGCCCCAACAAAAGCGCCTAAGATGAATGACCTGGCCAGGGCGGTACAGGAAGAGGATGCGATAAAAAAAGCAGCCCCTGTTGCAGGCAGACAGGAAGCGGCCAGGCTTAATGAAATGGAGGTAGCTACCGCGGCGGAAAGCAAAAAGGTGGCACCCAATT
>JBBQOJ010000194.1:0-5980 GCA_038330815.1 Chitinophagales bacterium
GATTTAATTTACGGGCAACAAATTTTTCATAGAACTCGCGGATGTATCTACAACCTGCTTCTTTCAAAAGGTCGTACCGGTTATCCATTTCAATACAAAGATCATAAAAGGTAAGCACTACTTATTTGGTCTCGGTGATAATGGCGTCTTCCTCGCCGGGTAATTTCGCCAGGAAATGCTTTTCAATGGTTTTATAAATACTCAACTCCACTTTTTTGGGATCCACCAATACAAATTTTAATTGCGATGGATGTTTTTTGTAGAGGAGGGAGACGAGTATGGCATTCAATCCTACCGACTTACCCTGGCCGGTAGCCCCAGCCATTAATAAATGCGGCATACTGGCAAGATCAACGATAAAATTTTCATTGTCAATTTTTTTACCGATAGCAATGGGCAAGGAGAAAGTGTTGTGCTGAAATTTTTCGGAGGAAAGCAAGGTTCGCATGCTCACAATGGTCTTTTTGGCATTGGGTACTTCAATACCAATGGTTCCCTTTCCAGGTATCGGCGCAATGATACGGATACCCAGTGCGGCCAGGCTTAAAGCAATATCATCTTCCAGGTTTTTAATCCGGGAAATACGTACGCCGGCAGCGGGGATAATTTCATACAAGGTAACCGTTGGACCAACCGTAGCAGAAATCTTTTGTATTTGTATGTCGTAATTTTTAAGCGTATTAATGATCTGGTTTTTATTGGTCTCCAGTTCATTTGGATCCTGTACTATTTTTTCACTTCCATGTGCCTCCAATAATTCAAGTTTGGGATATTTGTAATCCCTTAAATCGAGGATTGGATCGTAGGGTGTATCCAGGGTTTGGTGTTTTACGGCGGCAACAGGCTCCTCGTGGCTTTTTTCGGGAACAGATTTTATTTCCAATTCAATGGGAAGCAGGTCGTCCTGTTTTTTAGCTGGCCGGTTAACTGCTGGTATAGAAATAATGCCATTATCCACTTGTTCCGGTATTGGTGCCAGTGGTGGCTCTTCCTTTTTGGTTGGCGCTATTACCAGGGATAAATCCCTTTCCACCATTTGTATATCATGATTGAGGGCGGGGTTAAACTGGTCCGGTACCTGCATCATGGAACCATCCCCATTCATTTTGTTACCGCGTATTTCCAACGGAACAAAGGCTTCTTTTTCTTCAGCGGATACCGCAACGTTCGTTTCTGCCATGTCATCAGCCAACTCCTCTTCTGAGGCCTCCAGCGTTTTTTTAGCGGGTACATTAAAGGAAGGGTTAAACCGCCATATCACATATACCAACACCGAAACGGCAAGCACTGCCAGGGTGCCAACCTGCCCAATCCTGTTGTACAACCAGTCGCGGCTATTGTCGCCGGCAAAACCACCAAATGGGAATATACTGCCTTTCATTATCACCGATGCAATGATACTTAATAGGGGCAAACCAACCAGCAGGTACTTGAGGTTACGTTTTACAGAAAACACTTTTTTACCAAAAAACAAATTGACGCCGCAAACAAAAAAGAAAGTGCAAATAAGGTAAGAGGCAATACCGAATCCATGCCGTATAAAAATTTCTGCTATAAATGCACCAAAAGTACCCAGCATGTTTTCTACCTTAATATCGTTGGCCAACAACATCTGGTAGCTAAACTTATCCTGGTCTTCATCCCAGGTAAACAGGTAGGAGGAAAATGCAATGAACAACAAAAAAGCGATCAGCAAAAATAGGGTACCGGCAATTTTATGGGTGCGTTCGTCTTTCAGTAATTGTTTTACTGCTACCTTCTCTTCTCTTTCTGATTTCAATGTTTCTTTAACGGAAACTTTAGATTTAGCGGATTTCACTTTTGTAGCCATTGGAACAAAGGTAATTAAAACCGTTACCGAAAAAGCGGTTGGCTGTAAAGGAATTCCCAAAAGAATGAACGGAATTATGTAAGTTTGACCAAACCTACTGCTTTGATAAGACTGTTGATCCATTTACTGTTGTTACTATATCCAGGGTATCTTTCAGCACAGTCTTTCGACGATAGTACTGCCACCAATGTGGCGGGTATTAGAGAAGTTAAGCTCCTTACTAAAACCTGCGAAATATATGTGGATACGTCAGACGACAAGCATGCAGGCAATATACCTGCCACCGCCTGGCAACCCTTATCCAATTTTAAACAAAACCGATATATTGCCGATAGCTGGATCACCAAGGCCATTTATTTAAAGTTTACCCTCTTCAACAATACCGATACCAGCAAAAAAATGTACTTCATCGGTGGTATGTATGTAAAATCTACGGCTGTTTTTAAAGTACAGCCCGGCAGGCAACCACTGCAACTAAAAAATGAAAGCAGGATGAATGGCTTTCAGCCCATCGAGGTTGATAAAATGCAGCAACAGGAATTTATAGTAAGGCTGGAGTTTTCAAAAAGAAAGTTTAACTCCCTGGCACCCCGGGTTATTGCTGCAAATCACCTGTTAAAATACCAGGTGTTAATCCATTACCGGTATGATGCTCAGCCGGCGGTAGGCTATTTACTAGGTGGTATTTTATTGATGATGACTTTTTTTACCGGGGCAAATTACCTGCAAAGTAAAAAGAAGGAATTCCTCTATAACTGTTGTTATTCCATTTGCATGTTTGGCCTCATTTTTTTAAACACTTACCTGGAAAGAAAAAGCGGCCTTTTAAGCAGCCTGTTTCATGGGTACCTGGACTTTATATTGCTGGCAATTGGTACCGTATTTTATGTTGCTTTTACCCGAATGTTCCTGGATACTAAAAACAATTACCCCCTGCTAAACAGGTTATTTATATATGAAGAAAGGCTGATCGTTGGTGTGGTAATTTTTTTTACCATCATTGTTTTTTTTACCGACTTATTCGCGCTTCAAAAGTTCATGGAGAATGCCATGAAAATAATGGTACTGCTGATTGGGATTGCCTTTATTGTTATTGCTTTTACCCAGAAAGATAAGTTATGGAATTACCTTGCCATTGGCAATGCCCTGCTTATTTTTTTCTCAATTGTGTCATTGATCATGATTCTTTATCCTTTTATTAATAGAAGTATCCTTAGCAGCTCCATGTTATACTATGAACTTGGCATTGTGAGCGAGTTGATTTTTTTCCTACTGGGACTTTCCTACAAAAACCGGGTGGAGCTGATTGAGAAAATTAAAGAACAGGAATCGCTGAAACGGGAAGCAGAAAAACAATCCTATGAAACCAAACTGGCCGTATTAAATGCGCAGCAGGCAGAACGCAACCGGATTAGTGCAGATATGCATGATGACCTGGGCGCAGGTGTAACTGCCATCCGGCTGTATAGTGAACTGGCGAAAAAAAGAATTGGCAAGGAAGTTATACCAGAGATTGAACGGATTTCCTCCTCGGCCAATGAATTACTGAATAATATGAATGCCATTATATGGACCATGACGAGCAGTAATGACACGCTGGATAATATGATCGCCTATATCCGTAGTTATGCACTGGAATACCTGGAAAACACGGGTATCCGCTGTATGATACATATTGAAGACGATTTGCCATCGCTGGCGGTAAGCGGGGAAATAAGGCGCAACATCTTTATGGTAGTAAAGGAAGCCCTTAACAATATTTTGAAACACTCAGGGGCCACTGAAGTAAATATCAGGTTGAAGAAAGAAAACCACCGCCTTTTCTTTATTATACACGACAATGGCAGGGGCATTAACTTCGAAAAACTGCGCAGGTTTGGCAACGGGCTAATCAATATGAAAAAGCGAATGGATGAATCTCAGGTTACATTTACCATTGAAAACAGGGAGGGTACGTTAATAACGCTGCAACGTGAATTACCAGATTAATGTTTATTTATCAACCCCATTCCCAACATTACCCACCCGGCAATAAGGCTCAGTCCACCCAAAGGTGTAATGGCACCCAGCCACTTAAACCCATGCTGACCGGCAGCCTCCAGGAAGGTTAACAGGTACAATGAGCCGCTAAAAATTACTATACCGGCAATAAATAGCCGGCCCGACCACATTAGATAATTATTCGGAAAACTGCCAAAAAGCAGGCCCACTGCCAGTAGGGCAAAAACATGGTAAAACTGGTACCGCACTGCCGTTTCAAAGGTAGCCAGGTATTGATCGGTTAATATTTTCTTTAGTCCGTGGGCCCCAAATGCGCCGGCAGCCACCGCAATTGCGCCCATAAAAGCGGCCATTTTCAAAAAAAATAAGTGCATAACTTAGTTGATAGTATGAATTGAAATTATTCCAGGTAACGAGGCCTCATTTAAGGTATCGGCCTGAACAATGCTTTTTGCCATGGTGTAAAAAGGTGCCCTTTCCCGTAATTTTTGTTCAATAAAAAAACGTACTTCAGCCTCATTCAATTTCTTTAATAAGGGCCGTTTGTCTTTTTCGGCCATCACCCGTTCCATTATTTCTGGTATGGTGCAGGCGATGTAAATGGTGGTGCCATGGTCATTCATCCAGTTGATATTGCCGTCAAAGCAGGGCGTTCCACCACCGCAGGCAATTACCGCGTTTTTTAAATCGGCGCAGGCACGTAGCGATACACTTTCTATTTCCCGGAAATAGGCTTCCCCTTTGGTTTCAAAAATTTCAGCGATGGAACAACCCTCCTTTAGTTCAATTACTTCATCCAGGTCGATAAAGGAAAGGTTGTTTTGCGCAGCCCATATTTCTCCCCAGTGTGTTTTACCGCTTCCCATGAAGCCGATTAAATATATGTTTCCTTTCGATAATACCATTGGCAGGATATGTGATGGGTTTAACATACCATTCATCTTTCCACAAAGAAAGTTAAATACAAATAAATAGATAAATAAAATCCAGGAATACCAATGGGGATGATGCCACGGTGACTAATTGTCTATTTCTTTTTGTAATCGCCCCGCTTCCATGACTTAATAAATTCGTTCCAGGCAAAGGGGTTAAAAATATTCATGGGGGGAACCTGGCCTGTATAATAAGATTTGGTGGCCTGTTGGGTAAGATACCTGCCGGCAGCTTCCCGGCCATCCCGGGGCAGGGTAGCCATCAATATCCGCCGTTTACTTTCATCATTGTTTTTCCGGGCAATTTCAAGATTATCGTCCGGCACTACAATATTGATAAAATCCCGCTCAAACTGTTCGCGGGAAGGCCTGGATTTTATTATGGTTGCAGCGAGGTAAATGGTATCATTGACCATTAACTGCAATACACTGTATTGATTTCCTTCTATATCCGTAGGGATAGTTATTAGTTTGGGTTTAAAGCCAACGCTGGAAAATTCAATTTTGTCGCCTTTTAAAACAACAATACTAAATACTCCCTCGTTGTTGGTAATGGTACCCCGGTTTTGCCCTTTCACCATTACACTTACGGAGGGGATGCCCTGCAGGCTGTCGGCTGTCATTACCACTCCATACAGTTGTACAACGGAATCCCTGAAGTTTTCAAACTGTGCCCTGGAGGAGGCAGGAATAAGGCAAGCGGCAATAAGAAAATATAGTATAAGTCTATTCATGTACTCTACCCTCAAAACGTTTTAAAATATATGTAAAAATGAACTGACCGGATGCACATTGGTGAAATGTACAAGTGTGCGACGCAACGATGTCTAATTTATAAACGGCAGTTGGGTACCAAAAATAACAACATTCCTCAATTAATAAACAAAGTAAGGACTTCAATGTTTAAATTTGCCGCTCGACCCGGTTTTTTAACAAATAATTGAACGATGACAAACGAAGCTATTCTGAAGGCGCTAAGTAATGTACAGGAACCCGATTTAGGCAAGGACCTGGTTACGCTGAACATGGTAAAAGACGTAGTAATTGATGGAAAAAAAGTGTCGTTTACCGTGGTATTAACCACCCCTGCCTGCCCGCTGAAGGATTTAATTATGAATGCCTGTATTAACGCGGTAAAAATTTTGGTGGATAAGGAAGCCGAGGTTACGGTAAACTTTACCAGTAATACCAGCAGCAACCGGAAGGATGCCAAAAC
>JBBQOJ010000195.1:0-5979 GCA_038330815.1 Chitinophagales bacterium
CCAAGGGTGGCGTAAGTATGGGTGATAGTAGTATATGAAGTGCCGGTAAACACCGGGGTACCATCCCCCCACTCAATCCGGTATTGATTATTGATCGTGTTGGTGGTACTATTGTTATCTACCTGGAGCACAAAATCAGTACTGGTAGTAGTACTCACGCAATTTGTGAAGGGTGGCCGGTTGGTAAAATCTGCCAGTAGCGCACTTGGCTTTTGCTTTACAGTAACTGTTTGTATTGGAGAAAGCGCCGTACAGCCGGCAGCAGAAGTTGCGCGAACCCTCACGTTAAATGGGCTGTTGCCGGATCCAATGGCGGTATTAAATAAGTGGGACGCACTGTTGCCGGTGCTTGGTGCGGAATTATCCCCAAATTCCCACGTATAAGTATTTCCAGCAATAGGGGCCGTTACATTAAATGAAAAAGGCAGGTTGGCACATTGCCCATTGGTAGTAAATGTAAAGTTGGGGGAAGCGGGTAATGGGTTTACCGTTACCGTGGCATCAGCGGTGTTTGAACAACCGTTGACACTACGACCAGTAACAGTATAAGTGGTGGTAATTGCCGGATTTGCAGTTACGGTTGATCCGGAAGCAGCAGATAACCCCTGTACCGGCGACCAGGTGTAAGTAGCGGCTCCCGATACAATAAGCGAGGCAGATTGGCCGGCACAGTAAGCAGGCGAATTAACTGCCACTACTGGTAAGGCGGTAACAGTAATTTGCAAAGGCCCAATCGTAGTATCAGGCAAACCTGTCCGGGTTAGTCTTACGGTGTGATTGCCTGCGGTAGTAGCGGTGTAGGCGGCACTATTGGCTCCAACACTATTTCCATTATTAAACCATTGATAATCTGTAATTCCACTGGACGGGGTAACTGCTAAAACAACATTTTCTCCATTGCAAAAAGTGAGCGATCCATTTGGCTGGATAATTTGCCCAACGCAAACTGCTCTTAAGAGCAATAACATTAAAGCAGTAAAAACGTATTTCATCAACAGTTTTTAGGGTTTTGTTAGTTGGTATTTAAAAAAGGAAGCAATTTTTGCAAGTTGTAGGGCTTTTTGCAAAATTCTCTAAATATAAACGATTTTTTAAATACAACCACCTACCCGATTAAATAATATATAAAAAATAATAGCAGGTGATAGCCGGAACAGTACAAACGAAATGGACTGTTTTATAAAATAAAAGTCAGCAGCTATTACAGCGAATGCAAAAAGTAGCCGTCCAAAAAAAAGGCCTCACCGGATTCGGCGAGGCCTTTTTTATTAAAATTGCATGTTGAGTGTTTACCAGCGGTCGCACCAACAAAATAAGACGATGGCGGTTCTATTCTGCAATACCTTCCAGCGCCAGCAAAAAGGCATATTCCCTTGCTTTGTCTTTTAATGGCTTATACCTGCCGGAGGCTCCGCCATGACCGGCTTCCATATTGGTATACAGGAACAGTTCATTACTGCCTGTTTTCATTACCCGTAGCTTTGCCACCCATTTAGCGGGTTCAAAATATTGTACCTGGCTATCATGCAAACCCGTTGTTACCAGCATATTTGGATAGGCCTTTTTTTCAACATTATCGTAGGGTGAATACGATTTCATGTAATCGTAGCTTTCTTTGCTGGCCGGGTTACCCCATTCATCGTACTCATTGGTGGTAAGCGGAATGGAGGCATCGCTCATGGTGGTTACCACATCCACAAAAGGCACGGCTGCAATGATGCCGTTCCATAAATCGGGGCGCATATTTGCAATAGCACCCATTAATAAACCGCCGGCACTGCCACCATTGGCATAAAGGTGTTGGGTAGTGGTATATTTTTCGGCAACTAAGTATTCTGCACATTCAATAAAATCGGTAAAAGTGTTTTTCTTTTTGATCATTTTTCCATCTTCGTACCAGTACCTGCCCATTTCCTGGCCACCACGAATATGCGCAATGGCAAATGCAAAGCCGCGATCAAGGAGGCTCAACCGTACACTACTAAAAGAGGCATCCATACTAATACCATACGAGCCATAGGCATATAGCAACAGGGGCCCGTTACCCTCTTTTTTATAGCCGTTTTTATACACCAGGGAGATGGGTCTTTTGGTGCCGTCCTTCGTGGTGGCAAATAACCTTTCCGTAGTATATTTTGAAGGATCATATCCACCCACTATTTCCTGTTGCTTCATCAGTTGCTTCTCTTTAGTTGCCATATTATAGTCATACACCGAAGAGGGCGTTGTTAAAGAGGTATAGTTAAAACGAAGAACATCTGTGTTGTAGCCGGGGTTTGCACTGGTACCGGCCAGGTAGGTAGCCTCATCAAACGCAAGGTAATGACTGGTATTATTTTGAGTATTTAACACATGTACCTGGGTGAGCCCATTCTTCCGTTCGTTGATTGCCAGGAAATTTTTGAACAATTCAAAGCCCGAAATGAGGATGGTTTCGTTATGCGCCACCAGGTCTTTCCAGTTACTGGTATCTTTTTTTTCTTCGGTACAGGTAACAATTTTAAAGTTGCTTGCATTAAGGTTGGTGCGTATAAAAAAACGGTTATTGGCGTGGTCTACCGCATATAATACCTCCTTTAACCGCGGCTGGAAAATGGCAAATGCATCTTCCGGCTGGTTGGCATTTATCCAGCGCACTTCCGATGATAGTGTAGCCTGGGAAGTGATCATAATGTATTTCTCCGATTTGGACTTACCTACCCCAATGTAGTTGGAGGGGTCCTTTTCTTCATATACCACTTTGTCTAGGCTGGCGGCTGTTCCCAGCACATGTTTTTTAATCTTCTCAGATAACAAGGTTACCGGGTTTTTAGAAGTATAGAAGATCGTTTTATTATCATTGGCCCATACCGGGTCGCCTTCTGTATTGGTCACCTCGTCGGCATGCGTTTCACCGGTGGAGAGGTTTTTAACCCGCAGTGTGTACTGGCGCCTCGACACGGTATCTACCCCATAAGCCAATAAATTATTATCCGGGCTCACGGCAAATCCTGTTACGGAATAATAGGGTTGGTTTTCGGCCAAGGCATTTACATCCAGCAGCACTTCCTCTGCCGATTGCAGGTTGGTTTTTTTACGGCAGTATACAAAATAATCCTTGCCTTCTACCAGCCGGCTGTAATAATAATAACCCTTTTTGAAAACCGGTACCGATTCATCCTTTTCTTTGATCCTGCCCTTCATCTCGAGGTACAGTTTTTCCTGAAGGGGTTTGGTGGCAGACAACATGGTAGCGTAATACTTATTCTCCTCTTCCAGGTAGGCTACCACTTTACTACTATCCGGGCCTTTTTTAAAAAAGTCATTCATCCAGTAATAATTATCCATCCGGGTATCGCCATGGGCAACCAGTTCTTTGGGGGTGATGGCGGCAATGGGGGGTGCCACATTTTCGGGCCAGGTAAAAGACTTTTTCAAAGTGGTGGAGTTATTGCATGATAAAATAATTAAGGGCATCAACAGATAGGCATGATGCTTTCTACATGGTAACATTTGTTGGGTTTTACTTATTTGAATTATGGTGGCGGTTGGCATTACAGCAGTTGACAAAGATGGCAATGCGCTCCAGGTTGAGCTGCAATATAACCTAATAGAGGGATTAATTTCTCCGTGCTATTACCAGCGGCAACTTAAATTGTTTACGCATTCCTTTTAAATTAAACACTTCTGTGAACACTACGTACACACCGGTAGCAAGACGTTGCTGCTTTTCCCCCAGGCCGTCCCAGTTAAAACTTCCGGAGGTACCACACAATGCGTTTCGCTGTAAAAAGCGTACCGGCCTTCCGGTAGCATCAAATATAGTAATGTTTGCCACATAGCCCGCTTCGGGAAAAGTATACCGAATAGTAGCGATATCATCTTGTCCATCGTTATCCGGCGAAACAATTTCAGGCGATACGCTGATAGTGCCCTGTACCATTTCGTTTACCCTGTACTGTGAGTTTTTATAGCCAGGGGTTCCATAGCCGGCAGAAGAGGCAGCCGAATGCCAGTTGTCAGGCCGCTGGGTAGCAGTTGAATAACCGATCCTTTCCAGGGCAATACCTTCTTTATTGTCAATCAGTTTAAAATGCCATTTGTCCGTATAATTTAATTCGTCCGTGATCTCCCCCTGCGCATTCAAGAGGAGC
This sequence comes from Chitinophagales bacterium, assembly GCA_038330815.1. Lineage (GTDB taxonomy): Bacteria > Bacteroidota > Bacteroidia > Chitinophagales > Chitinophagaceae > Ferruginibacter. Next base: position 4,134 of record JBBQOJ010000195.1, read on the forward strand.
ACGGCTCCCTTGTCGTCGTTAAAGGAAGGCAAGGAAGGTACCGTTGCAATCGCCTCCCTGTTTTGGAGGATATAGACAGCCGATAACCAGTCCGTATTTTCAGTAATCACGCAAAAATCCTGCGGAAACAATAACCTGGGCGTAGCACTGATGGGGGTAATATTACTAATGGCTCCACTGCTGTTGCGGTTGGAAATATAGGTTTGACGGAGGTCGATTATCTTATTGCTGTTGTTATACAGTTCCACATAATCGGAACCTTCCGGCGGCGGATTAAACAATATTTCATTGATTACAATATCCGCCATTGCGGCGGTAGCAGCCAGTCCTACCCTGGCCGTTCGCTGATTGCCGATGGTATTGCCTGTACAATCGGTAACGCCACTGGTGGTAACAGTGTACACCTGGTTGCGGGTGAGGGCATTGCCCAGGCGAAGCGCAATCCGGTTGAATAAAGGGGGAACCGGCGTAGCGGCCACCGGCTGCCCGATGCCATTGCTGATGGTGAACCTGGCAGGGGTAGCGGCTATGGAACTATCGAGTGGCTCATCAAACACGAGTTCGATATTTATACTGTCGGTGGTATAGGCGTGTAACAACCTGGGGGCAATGTTATCCGGATTATGGGCAGTCACCGCATTGGTTTTCCCAGGAGTTCCACCCCTTGAATCAGTGCTGGCCTTCCAATTATTACTTTCTGAGCAGGGATTACGGGCATCCACCATTTCCAGTGACCAACCGCCATCTTTTTTTAAGGCATTGCGGTACCATTCGTTTGTGTAAGACACCGCATGGATCAACCTGCCTTCGGCGGAGGTAAGCCACAACTGATCCGAATTGTTATCGAGCGAGGGAAAGTTGGACACCGGTAGGGCCCTTCCATACATCGCCATTGCTCCCACCGCACTAGCTGCACAAACTATCACAAAGCTATCCGGTAACAATAGCCGTTCCGGGAAGGGACCGCTTTGACCGGATACATCCGCGATTCGCCAGTTCTTCAGGTTCACCGGCCTATTAGAGGTATTGCGCAGTTCAATCCATTCGTGGTTGGGTAGGCCTACGGTTGGCAATGGGTCAGCCATTAGTTCATGCAATACTACATCAAATGCCTTTGCAACATAGGGAGCTATATAGGTGAACCCGGCAACGCCATTGGCAAGCGAATTGCCGCTTAGATCTTTTACCCCATTAATGGTAAGCTGATAAGGAGTGCCCCCGGTAAAACTAACGGCAAAGCTTAAGCGCACCAGTGCAGGTTGAAGAGGATCTGGTAGCACTGCCACTGGGTTACCCACGCCCTTATCAACAAAATAATTGGTAACCGGCTGGCTGGTAACGGTATCCAGCGCCTCATTAAATAACACGGCGATCGTGTTGGCATTGGTAACAGTAATACTTTGTATCACCGGCGGCGTAAGGTCGGGTGTATAGGATTGTACACTGATATCATCAAGATAATGCCGCCGAAAAAAAGTGGCGGTGCTTTGCTGTATGAGAATACCAAAGTAAGCCGAGGTAGTTAAAGTTGCATCGGTGACTCCCCCCTCCTTTACATAGGCATTACCGGTACCAGTGATATCCCTGAACAGGACCCACTGACTGGCTGCGTCCCGGGTAACTTTTATTTTGAGTGTATTATTATTATTATTGGTGATGCCATCCACCCCATCGATGATTTTTGTAATTGAACCAGTCGCTTCCTTACGGTACAAGCTAATTTCATCGGTTGTATTACCGATGCGCAAAAAGTAGCCGCTGGTAGTAGCGGCCGAAAGATCGCTGGCAGAAGCTGTTAAATAAACATCCGCATAATTGACTGAAGAAGTATTAAAAGTAAGCGATA
>JBBQOJ010000196.1:0-5967 GCA_038330815.1 Chitinophagales bacterium
GGCCCTTCTCGGTGAAGAACATCAACGTATGATGGGTAGATGCTACAAACAGGTGTACAATATAATCTTCCTGCCGGGTACTGCTACCCTTCGACCCGCGGCCACCCCGGCGTTGCTGGCGGTATTCTGCTGAGGACGTACGCTTAATATAGCCAAGATGAGAAATAGTTACTACTACATCTTCTTCTTCAATCAAATCGAGCATATTGATTTCATCGCCCACATACACAATTTCAGTTTTGCGTTCGTCACCAAACTTTGCCTTTACTTCCGCCAGTTCTTTTTTGATGATTTCATAGCGCATCCCTTCATTGGATAAAATTAATTTGAGGTGATCAATCAGCTTCATAATTTCGGCATGCTCTTCCCTTATCTTATCAATCTCCATCCCCGTAAGGCGTTGCAACCTTAATTCCAGCACTGCTTTGGCCTGTATTTCCGTCATACCAAAGTTGGTAATCAACCCATCCTGTGCAATATGCGGCGTGGAGGATTCCCGGATCAATTTGATAACAGCATCCAGGTTGTCCAACGCGATGATATAACCTTCCAGTATATGCGCTCTTTCCTGTGCTTTTCGCAACTCATACTGCGTTCTGCGTACCACCACTTCATGCCGGAACAATATAAATTCACTAATGAGGTCCTTTAAATTCAATATCCTCGGCCTTCCCCTTACCAGGGCCACATTATTGATTCCATAGGAAGTCTGTAATTCGGTTTGTTTGTACAGTTGGTTGATGACCACCTGGGCAACTGCATCTTTTTTAAGATCAACCACTACCCTGGTTCCTTCCTTATTGTTACTTTCATTATTTACATCCGAAATACCTTCAATCTGCTTATCGTTAATGAGGTCGCCTATTTTCGCTGTAAGCGCATCACGGTTTACCTGGTAGGGAACTTCATATATGATGATTTTTTCGCGACCGTTTTTAGTTGTTTCAATATTCACCTTCCCCCTTAATACTACCCTGCCCCGGCCTGTATGAAAACCGGCCTTAACTCCCTCGAAACCATAAATAATACCACCGGTTGGGAAATCGGGCCCTTTCACATGTTTAACCAGGTCGTCGATAGAAATTTCCTTGTCATCAATATACGCAACACAGGCATCTATCACCTCGCTGAGGTTATGCGGCAACATATTGGTGGCCATCCCTACGGCAATCCCGCTGGATCCGTTCAACAACAATTGTGGAATGCGGGTAGGCAATACCGTTGGTTCCTGCAATGAATCATCAAAGTTGAGCTGGTAATCCACCGTTTCCTTTTCGATGTCTTCCAGCATTGCTTCCGCAAATTTTTCCATCCTCACCTCGGTATAACGCATGGCAGCAGGTGGATCTCCATCCTGGCTACCAAAATTACCTTGTCCATCTACCATCGTATACCGCATGCTCCACTCCTGCGCCATCCGCACCATAGTATCGTAAATAGAGGCATCTCCATGTGGATGAAATTTACCCATTACCTCCCCAACAATACGGGCACTTTTTTTATAGGCCTTGTTACTGTAGTTGCCCAATTCATTCATGCCATACAGCACCCTCCGGTGAACTGGTTTCAGTCCATCCCTCACATCGGGTAAGGCTCTTCCCACAATTACACTCATCGAATAATCGATGTAGGAAGTTTTCATCTGTTCCTCAATGTTCACCGGGATAATCCTGCCCCTGTTACTTGCTGCACCACCATCGTTTGGCGGAAGCATTTCACCATTAATATCTTCGTTATTTTCCATATAAATTTATAGGTGGCAAAAGTACCGTTTTTAACCCAGTATATAGTATAATTACCAGTACTTTATACCCCTATTTTTACACAATTGTGGAGAAGATTTTGGGCCTGCCGCCAGTGCAATATTTTTATTGGTAGCTGAGTCAATAATGGCCATTAATGCCACCCGCATTTCATTATTAATCGAATAATACCTGCAGTCAATTAAACAATTTATAACTTGCCTGTTAAAAATTACTTATTGAAAAAGATACTGTTATTTGGTGCCGGTAAGTCGGCCACCGTTCTGATTGATTACCTGCTTCGACAGGCTCCGCTCAACGATTTTTGCCTGGTGATAGCCGATGCCGATGAGGCACTTATCCTTTCTAAAACCAACTACTCCCCGTTGGCCATCGCCGTAAAACTGGATATCACGGACACCGTTAAACGAACTGAGTTGATTAGCCAGGCTTCCATCGTGATATCCATGATGCCCCCTGCCCTGCATTTTTTAATTGCCCGGGATTGCGTTAACCATGGCAAAAACCTGCTCACGGCCTCCTACCTGGATAACGCTATTAAAAGCCTTGAGCCAGAAATAAATAGTAAGCAATTGCTGTTTATCGGTGAAATGGGACTCGATCCCGGCATAGACCATATGAGCGCCATGCAACTGATTGACACGATTACCTCCGAGGGAGGAACGATCACTTCCTTTATCAGTCATTGCGGTGGCCTGGTGGCACCCGAAAGCGATGACAACCCCTGGCATTATAAAATCAGTTGGAACCCACGGAATATCGTAATGGCAGGTAAAGCCGGCGCTGAATATCAAATTGAAAACAAGGTGGTGAAAATGGAATATGCGTCACTTTTCGAACAATGCGATGAGGTGGCGATACCCGGTGTCGGCAAGTTGGCTTTTTATCCCAACAGGGATTCTTTAAGTTATATGCCGCTTTATAACCTGCAGGAAGTAGCGACTTTTCTACGTACCACTCTTCGTCATCCATCGTTTTGCAAGGGTTGGCAGGCGATTGTAGGGGCGGGCCTTACTGATGAAAGCATCAGCCCTGCTATCCATCAGCTCACTTTTAAAGAATGGTCTGTGCCGGTACTTCCTTTTGTTACCAAAGAAAACCATCACCTGCTAAAATTTCTCGGGCTGTTCGATGATACCCCGGTGCCGGAATGGGCCAATAGTTCAGCTGTAGTGCTTCAATACCTGATGGAAGATAAATTGGCTATGCAACCAGGCGATAAGGATATGATTGTTATGCTACACCAGGTGGGCTATACAAAAAACGGTGTGGCACAAAGCGTGGAAAGCAGCCTTGTTGTGAAAGGCAAGAACCATATAAGAACCGCCATGGCAGCTACTGTTGGGCTTCCATTGGGCATTGCAGCAAAACTGATTCTTAACGGGAGTATACAACTTACTGGTCTTCACCTGCCTGTTAAAAAAGAAATTTATGTTCCGGTATTGAAGGAATTGGCAGAAGAGGAAATCGTATTTAAGGAGGTGCACAGTATTACGTAAGCCAAGGCCAGTTAGCTGCAATCTATCATAGCCATAATGAGGTGCAATAAAGCGCATTAATAGAATTAAATGCGGGTAACGTTTGTAATACCGTCTTGAAATTCGTTTGCCTGGCGGTAATGCTAAAGAAAAATGTGATGATGAAATTAGAATGAGCATGATTTACACCAAAGCTGATGTTGCATTACAGCTGAAGTTATAATGTCAAACCCACAATTGCGGAAATTCCTTGTTGACTGAAGTTTTTATTTATGTATGAATAAAATAATTGCCAGCAAGCCAATTAATAAACAAAGGGGAGAGAAATATTTAGTGTCAAGTCGGCCAAATTTTGTACCACGAATTCTTTTAAAAAGTCCAATATATTTAAACTCTCCAATTGCTCTTAAAATAAAAAGTGAAGAAATAATCCAAAGTCCAGAATTGGATATCCATGTTGGTAACAGAAAGCTTATAATTTCCGATGCAATCAAAATAAATATTCCAAAGCAAAGAAGCACTATTCCTACAACAAAACAGTCAACACTTTTGGGATTTATTACTTTGTTGCCATTTGCTTTTGAAGGAATGGCGCCATCCACTCCCCACTTTCCTCCAAGTCCCCAAAAAAAATGAATTAATGAAAGAAACAAGAATATAACGAATAATATAAGTCCAATAAATATTTTCACTGCTCAATTTTATATTTATAAATTTTAAAATAATTTTTACCGCCTTCGCCATGTTTTACGCCAACTTTTGGAAAGTATTGATTTATTTACCTAACAGCAGCCGCTGTAATTCAGCCACCCCTGCCGTTGCCGTTTTTTCGATAAAATTGAGGTTAGGATAATTGGCCACGGCTGGTATTTTTCTATCAATGATGTATTTAGGCAAAAAGGGTGGCGCATACTCCAGCAGGGAGGCGGCAGGATACACTTGCAAAGAAGTGCCCACCACCACAAAATAGTCACAATCATGCAGCACCTGCATTGCCTTTTCCATCATCGGAACAGCTTCACCAAACCACACAATATTGGGCCTTAGCTGGCCACCATCTGCCGCTGTGTCGCCAGGTTGAATATCTCCCCGTATTTCATATATACGGGAATCATCCAGTTCGCTACGCATGGTGAATATTTGTCCGTGTAAATGCAGTACCCTGGTGGAACCGGCTCTTTCGTGCAGGTCATCAATATTTTGCGTGATGATGGTCACGGTGTACTCTTTCTCCAATTCTGCCAATATGGTGTGGGCTGCATTGGGGACGGCATTGGCTACATCGCGCCGACGGTCGTTATAAAATTGCAGCATCAACCCGGGATTTTTCATCCAGCCTTCCGGGGTAGCTACTTCGTATACATCATACCCGTTCCATAAACCGTCGCTATCGCGAAAGGTTTTCAGCCCGCTTTCTGCACTGATACCAGCACCGGTGAGTACAACAATGTGTTTGTTTTTCATCACAAAAAATTTATTACGTGATAAACAGCTGACTTATTATTATAATAGAAGTACCTACTTATAACTTCTCGCTCAAAGCAAGAAGTTGCCGCTTTACTTCTCTCCTGCCAATTCCATTACCACCTCCCACTCCAGCTGGGTAACGGGTTGAACCGATAGCCTGCCTAACCTTACCAGGGCCATCTCACGTAAACGGATATCCGCTTTTACCCGGGCAAGGGTTACCGTCTTTTTTAATTTTCGTTTTGGCTTTATATCCACCACCACCCAGGCATCCGATGTACTGGTAGGATCGGGATAAGCTTCCCTGGCTACGGTGGCGATGCCAACAATTTCCACCCCTTCGTTGCTATGATAATACAACACTTCATCGCCCTTTTGCATCGCCCTTAAATTGTTACGGGCGGCATAATTCCTAACGCCCTCCCACACCGTTTTTTTATCTTTTACTAACTGCTCCCAGCTATATTTAAAAGGTTCTGATTTTACGAGCCAATAGGCCATACATGAATATTTTTAATGATGATGTAACTGTAAATGATGCAATAAAAATAAGTAATATCCACTTATTGACTATTAATCCAATAAAAAAAAAACTTCTTAAAACCAACCTTCTTCATATCTCGTAACTCCAAACAGATCGAAATATTTTTTTTAAAACTAATTCATTTTTAACAACCAAATTTAATTCGTTATGCCAACAAATCAATCATCTGAAAAAGATCTTCCGGCAATAGCAGGTGACAGGATCAAATCAGTTTCGCGGAGAAATTTTCTCGGTTATATCGGAGGCGCTTCCGCCCTCCTGTTAACTGCGTCGGCCTGCAAAAAGGACGACATGAACAACAACAGCGGTGTTAACCTGGGTAGTGGTGACGTAGGGATTTTAAATTACGCCTATGCACTGGAGCAGCTGGAAGCAGCCTTCTATATTAAGGTATTGGAAAGCCCTTACACCGGCATCACAGCGGCCGAAACCGCCATGCTGGCTGATATAAGGGATCATGAAATTGCTCACCGTGAATTTTTTAAAACTGTATTGGGTACAAGTGCCATCCCGGGACTGGAAGTAGATTTCTCTTCCATCAACTTCACCAGCAGGGCAAGTGTATTGGGCACCGCCAAAACTTTTGAAGACCTTGGCGTAACTGCGTATAATGGTGCAGGTAAGTTAATCACTGATCCTGCCTACCTGGTAATTGCAGGTAAAATTGTTTCTGTAGAAGCCAGGCATGCCGCCTATATCAGGGACCTGATCAGCA
>JBBQOJ010000197.1:0-5964 GCA_038330815.1 Chitinophagales bacterium
GCTAAAAAGGGGCACTCGTATTCTTTGGTAATTGTTTTTGCTGCTGTTTGAAAGGCGCTTGCCACATCCCCATTTTTCCTTCTTACCACCGGCGTAACAGTTTCCATTAATTCACTGAACAATCGGTCATGATCGGTACTACTTTCAATCGCCCCGTCATTTTCATAGCTTATTTTCAACAACTTCCTTGCCTTGATTACTTCCCAGGTGGATTTACCCACCACGGCAACATTATTTTTAAACACCACGATATCTACAATGCCCGGCATGGCTTTAGCCGCGGTTGAATCTACCGATTTAATTTTTGTACCAAAGGCATCGGGCCGTTGTATCATTGCGTACAACATACCGTCCCGGTAAAAGTCGAGCCCAAACAAGGGTTTGCCGGTTACTATATTCTGATTGGCTACATTTTTAACCGCCTGGCCAATAATGGTAAAATCTTTCCGGTCTTTTAACTTTACCTCTTTTGGAATGGGGAGCCCTGCTGCCAGTTCCGCCAATTCGCCATAGCCGGCTTTTTTGCCCGATTTGGCCTGTAGCACTTCTCCTTTAAAAGTGGAGCATTCTTCCACCGGTACTTCCCAGCGTTTAGCCGCTGCTGTTAGTAACAGGTTACGGGCCGTGGCCCCGGCCATTCGTAGCCTTTTCCAACTATGCGGCACTGCGCCACTGCCACCTGTCAATTGCCGCTCAAAACCCTTTGTATCCAGGGCGGCCTGCGCTACTTTAACTTTTGTCCAGTCAGCATCCAGTTCCTCGGCTACAATCATCGGGAAGGAGGTCATGATGTTTTGCCCCAGTTCCGGGTTGGGCGACATGATGGTGACCACCCCTTCAGTAGAGATGGAAAGATAACTGTTGAATTGTTTATTACCCGCAGGAGGCAGGCTGGTGTTTACAATCGCCAGTGCTTCCCCCTCCGCACTGAACCAGCTAAAACCGAGTACCAGTCCACCACCGGTAAGGCCGGTTAATTTTATAAAATCCCTCCTGGAGGTTGTTGTTGAATTTGACATAGGTTCAGCTTTTGGTACTTGCTAATTTAACTGCTTCGCGAATACGGTGGTAGGCGCCACAACGGCATATATTGCCATTCATGGCGTTATCAATGGCTTCCATGGCAGGATGCGGTTGTTTTTTTAAAAAGGCTGCTGCTGTCATAATTTGGCCGGCCTGGCAATAACCGCATTGGGGTACATCCACTTCATCCCAGGCGAGTTGCAGGGGATGGTCGCCGTTTTGGGAAAGCCCTTCAATGGTTGTAACGGTGGCTGTTTTTACAGCGGAAACAGGCAGGGAGCATGATTTTACCGCAACGCCGTTCAGGTGTACGGTGCAGGCGCCACATTGCCCAATACCACATCCATATTTGGTACCCACCAGGCCAAGGTGATCCCTCAATACCCATAACAGGGGCGTATCGGCCGATACGGTGGCGGTTAATTTTTTACCATTGATAAGAAGAGAATAGGAAGGCATAGGAATAAAATTGATGGGAAATAAAATTAAGCAAAATTGGCGACGGTTGGCCTTGCTTATTTTGACCCGGAAAAGAAGGGGTGTTATTATTTACCTTCCCATTCGATGGAACAACATTGCTAAGGAAAATTTGTTGTAATAGCCACACAAAAAAGCCCCGGTGAGGTAACCGGGGCTGAATCAATTTATTATTTACTTTATGGCATCGTGGTATTAATCCAGGAAGCCCTGGCTGCGTCGATGGCTGCGTCCATCCTTGTTTTTTGACCGCTACTGAACATATACATACAGGCATCGTTGGTGTAATCCATGTAATTCATCCATTGCTCCTGGGGTTTACCTGGGCATTTGCTTCTTGTGCCAACTGCCGGGCATCCGCCGTTTGAACCGTCATGTTGCGGGGTATCGGAAACAAAATCGTTGCCACAACGGGCATCACCCCAAATATGGCGGAGGTTAAACCAGTGGCCCACTTCGTGGGTTGCTGTTCTTCCTTTATTAAAAGCGCTATATAAGGAATACCCGGTGGTGGCCGCGGCAGTGCCAAAACCCTGGTAGTCGATCACCACCCCATCGGTTGCGGATGCGCCTCCGGGAAACTGGGCATATCCTAATAAACCGCTGCTTAAATCGCACACCCACATATTGAGCCAGGTGGTTTCATTAACAGGGCTGCTTCCTCCCTGCGTGTTTTTCTTCATTGCATCATTTGCGCCAAAGGCAGTTACGGTGGTCACCTTACGGATTACTTGTTTTAGCACAAACTCAATTTTACAGTTGGCTACGTTGGCAACGGAATAGCCCGCCAGGTATACACTTCCACTAGATAGTTCAGTGTTGGTTTTATTATAATCCTGGTTTAAAACTGCTATCTGCGAAGCAATCTGTGCATCGGTAATTTGGGTTGGATTGGTTTTTACCACATGCACTACTACGGGAACATACAGGGTAATATTGGCCCGGTTGGCATACTGGCTTCCCCTGAACTTTTTCGTTTTTTCTTCCAGGTCATCTAAAAATTTGCCCCTGGCGGGATTTGCTTTTATCTGTTCCGTTAATACTTCATTGGCAGCGCATTGGCGTCCATTGGCTAATTCCATAGGTTCATCGCTGAGATCGTTTTCAAGCAGCTGGTCCTGCTTTGCGCAGGAAACCATTAAAACAATGGCAAAAGAGAAAAGTGGAAAAAGTTTTTTCATTTGTTGGGTATTTTAGTGTACCCGTAAATTAGCATTAATTTAACAAAAAATTAATATTTCTTTTTCCTTAAAATTCAATCTCCTTTAGTGATTAAAATCTCAATCGGCGGGTGGGTACACCCCAGCATACCCACAACCAACCTTTAGTAAACGACATTGGTTTATAGTTCACTTTTTTAAAGCTATGCCTACCTCGACTGTAAAGTGAAAGCGGATACCTGGATTCCTGGGGATCAAAAGCGTCGGGTATCGATTGGTATCGGGCTTGGTGAATGGGCCAATGCAGCATCGAATTGATGCCCGCTTTTTATTAAAAAATCCGTATTATTATGAAATTAGGAGTAACACTCGCCAAACAAATAGCGCCTGTTAAAAGCCGGGTAGTTATTCCTGTTTGGCTATTACACTGTAAACTGCAATTGGCTAAAATCCATATCTAGTATTTTCTCTAGTTTTGAACAAAGAACATTGAAATTGGCAGGTTTTGTAAAAAATAAGTGGGCGCCCATTTCCCGGCTTCGCCTGATATCCATTTCATTGGCTGAGGTTGAAAAAATAATCACCGGGATATCTTTATATTTCTCCAAACTTTTTAAACGTGCCAGGCATTCGTAACCATTCATCACAGGCATGTTAAGATCGAGGAAGATCAGGTCGGGAGGAGGAGGTATTTTCATTTGCTCCAGCGCTTCGAGGCCATTATTGGCAATCGAAAACTGTCGGGCATCCGAAAGTTCGTCCATTGCGTCTTTAAAAAATAACTGGTCATCAGCATCATCATCTACTAATAAAATCTTTGCAGCTTTTTTCATACTATCGTAATGCAAAAGGGGTTTGTCAATAGTACAACAATATTTACAAAATAAAAATTATCAGGAAGAAAAAGGAAAATAAATATTAAAAACAGCTCCTATGCCTGGACGGCCAGTGGCACTGATAAATCCCTGGTGATTGCGGATGATTTTTTTGCAAATGGCTAGTCCAATACCTGTACCGGGGTAGTCATCATTACTATGCAGTCGTTGAAACAGTTCAAATATTTTGTGTTCATAATCCTGCTCAAAGCCAATGCCATTGTCACTTACACTGATATTCCAGTAATGTCGTTTTTGATCTGCTGCTGCATTATTTATTTGTTCACCCACCACCACCATGGCACCAATATTTATAATGGGTGCAATGCCCGGCTTGCTATATTTTATGGCATTGGATATAAGGTTAATCATTAATTGTTGTACCTGGATGCCAATACCCGTAATGGTAGGAAGTTGGTTAAAGTTAATAGTGGCTTTTTTCTCTTCAATTATTTCCTGTAGTTCACCCACTACCTGTTGTAGAAGTATTTCGAGGTCGATCTTCCTGATTTCCTCCCTGCTGGCATCTGCCCTTGAATAACTTAGCAAAGCATTGATCAGGTGCTGCATTCGGGCTGCGGCAGCATTAATTCTTGAAAAATAATCCTGTGTAATTTCAGAAAAACGGTCGCCTTCTTTTTGCAGAATCCGTTGTGAAAACGCCTGTATTTTCCTTAGCGGCTCCTGTAAATCGTGACTGGCGATATAATTGAATGACTCCAGTTCTTCATTGGTTCTTTGCAACTGCAGGTTTTTAATTTTCAGAATTTCATTGAGCAACCGGTCTTGTGTAATGTCCTGTACAGTGACTATTAGCATCAGGTTTTCCCCCTCGCCAAAAAATTTACCGGTCGACCGGAAATGCCTGGTTTCACCATGTTTTGTAATTATCCTGTAAATATTGCCGAAAAGCTGTCGGGTGTTCATCGTTGCAACCCCATCTTTCATTACCTGCTCCTTATCATCCGGGTGTATTAGAGAATGGTATTTTTCAAAGGAGGGTTCAAATTCATTGGGCTGGAAGCCAAATAACCGGAACAGGTTATCAGAAAATTCCAGCTCACCGGTTTGCATCTTCCAGGCATAACTGCCAATCAGGGCATTTTCCTCCGCCTGCGCAAAAATATTATTCCTGATAAAGAGCGATTCGTTGAGTTTGCTAAGTTCTTGTGAACCATCCAACAATTGCATTTCAAGTTGGCCGAAAAGATTTTTTTGCGCCTGTATATCGGTGCTGGTGCCCACCCAACGCTGGATATTTCCGTAGCGATCTTTTTGCGGCAGTGCCCGGCTTAATTGCCATCGATAATCGCCCAGGCCATTCCTGAAACGATGCTCGAAAATAAATTCCTCCCCGGTATGTACGGCCTCCTGCCACTTCCTGGTATTTTCTTCTCTTTCGTCGGGATGTACAATACTGATCCAGCCTTGCTCCACCATCATAGCGGTGGTGTAGCCTGTAAAATCATATACAGCCTGGTTGAAATAATTGAGGTTGCCATTCACATCAGCCATCCAAACAAACTGCGGCATCGAATCTGCCAACAGTCTAAAAGTGGCTTCACTCTCTTTTAATTCTTTTACCGCCAATTGCTGTTCCGTAATATCTATAACGGTACCGTACATGCGCAATGTTCGCCCCCCGGTATCCTGGGTCGTTTTACCATATACGTTTATCCAATGTATACTCTCATCTAGCCAAATGATGCGTGCCTGGTAACTGATCCGGCTAGAGGACAGTGAATTTTCTACCGCCTTATCCCTGGCTGGTTTATCATCCGGATGGAACCTTGCCACCAGGTCGTTGTGCGTTACTTCCCTGCCGGCGTCCCCGAATCCAAAAATTTCCAATACCCGGTCCGAACTGAGGAAGCGGTTTTTTTCCAGGTCCCAGTCAAAAGTGCCGATATTGGCTGCTTCGATGGCTAGCCTCGAGCGCTGTTCTGTTTCGGCAATTTTGTTCCGCGCCACAATCATCTCCGTTATTTCATAACCAAAGATTAGTATGCTACTGGCTTGCCGGGTGTTATTGAAAACAGGTTGAAAAATGAAATTATAATAGTTAGTGGGAGGCGTACCAAGTTGACGGCGCCAATTAAAAGCAATTTCCTGGCGGCGAACAGGTTGGCCGGTTCGATAGGCAGCGTCCAGTAATTCGTGCAACACCCTGCCATCCCACCCGGGGAAAACGTCTCGAAAAGATCTGCCGGTAAGGGCGTTATTGCCTGCAAGGTTTTCGTAAAAGCGGTTGGCCAGTTCATGCTCATGGTTGGGGCCATGTACGATGGCAAACAGGGCGGGAAGGTCCTTAAAATAATCTGACAATGTTTTAATGTGGTCCTCTGCATTGAACCGCATCCGGGTTTCAGTTTTTAAAACGATGTAGGATACAACAATAAAAAAAATGGCGAAAACGGATGCCATTAAGG
>JBBQOJ010000198.1:0-5950 GCA_038330815.1 Chitinophagales bacterium
AATCCAAAGAAAAAAGTTTTAATGGTGGCAGGAAAAATATCTAAAAATTCAAGGGAAGCAACTACCTGTGAAAAGTAACGATGCAGGTTAACATCACTATGAATATTAATACCTACATAGCCACCAAAAATGCCAACGGCATCTGCAAAAAACACCAAAATAGGCACCATCAGGGTGGTGGCCATAATACGGGTAACCACCAGGTATTTATAAGGATTGATGGCAGACACTTCCATTGCATCAATCTGCTCTGTTACCTTCATCGAACCCAGCTCGGCACCTATGCCTGAAGAAATCTTGCCGGCACAAATCAGGGCGGTAATCACCGGTGCGATTTCCCTGATCAATGACAACGCTACCATACCCGGCAACCAGGATTCTGCGCCAAATTCCGCCAGCGTTGGCCTCGACTGCAGGGTGAGCACCATGCCCATTATAAAACCGGTGATGGCAACAAGGGGGAGTGATTTAACACCAATAAAATAACACTGTCGAATAAACTCTTTTATTTCAAATGGAGGTTTAAATATCTCCCTAAAAAATCTGGCGGCAAATAAGGTTACATTGCCGGCATCCGTAAAAAATTCTTTTAAATAAATTACCACCCTTTGTTACTTTTTTAAAATAGTGAATCACTGCAATTAAATGTTATCAGGTACCCCTAATGAAGGTAGCGCCTCAATGTCCATGCAATGGTTTCGTGCTCCTTTATCAGGCTGGTAAGAAAATCGGTGGTGCCGGCATCGCCCAATTTCTTTTCGCATTCATCAATATTTTTTCGGAGGGCGATAATAATTGATTCATGGTCTTCTAAAAGTTCGGTGAGCATCATTTTTTGCTCCGGGTATTTTCCCGGACTTTCCTTAATGCTACCGATAGCTAAAAACTCCTTCATAGTGCCAATGGTGGCGCTACCCAGTTTATTGATACGCTCCGCAATTTCATCAATCGCTACTTCAAGTTTATTATACTGGTCTTCAAACAGTTTATGCAGCTCCATAAAACTCTCCCCTTTCACATTCCAATGAAATTTGCGGGTTTTAGTATACAGTAGAACGCTGTCTGCCAGCACCACCGAAAGGATGTCGGTAATCGCTTTTAAATTTTTTTCTGAAATGCCGATATTTGGTTTCATAATTAGTATTTTGGGTATTAAGGTATTAATTGCTGAATCGCAAACTATTTAAAAACCGGATGCGGAAGAAGGCCGAACGTATCCCGGTTAACTGGTATTGCATCATATCCTTTAGCAGGTTGTTGGGGAAATAATCATTTAACAGGGACAGGTATAGGGCAGAAAAAAATGCCTCACATCTTTCACATATTAGGGCGATTTCCCTACCATTGCCATGTATTACCTCTAAGCCTTCCTCTGTTGATATAAATTCATCCACATGATACTCCCTGGCCTTGGGTAGTGTTAAATCAAACCGTTTAAATTGTTGCTTTAACTCAAAGGCATATTGATCGGTTTCAACAGCTACCGCGCATAAAGCATGTTTTAATTGTTCATTGTCTATTTCATCCGCAATCATTTCAAAGCGGGAAGGCAATTGCTTCAAAAGTGACAACAACATGCTGAATTTTTCTTCCACCTGTGTGCAGTGCCCTTCCATATAGTTTATTTACAATCGTTATTAAGGCAATTACCGCGTGGCATGACATTTTAATTACCTATGCAAGTAGTAACGTTAAGTCAATTTGTGTACCACGTAAATTATGGTATAACTACAGTAAAGATGAAGGTATAGCCGTTTGTGCGCCCGTTACAGTGGGCAAATAATTCCTCATAGATACCCTGTTATGATATTGTACTTTGTATCGATCTACTGAAACGCAGGCTTTATTCCAGGGTAGGTGGTTTAATGGGCGCCGCAGGCCGCAGCTTACTGGTCATATGTTCGAGTGTCATATAAAATTTGCTTTTGTTAGCACCGGTGATTTCATCACCGAGCAACATCCCCCACGGTTTTAAATTTTCTACCCGGTCGAAAATCACCTTCAAAATGGCAATGGCTGGTATAGATAAAAACATACCTGATACTCCTGCCAAAGTACCCCCAATCAACACCCCCAGGATAGTGATCAGCGCATTGATTTTTACTTTTGAACTCACCACCCTTGGCATAATAATGTTGTTATCGATAAACTGTACAGCCACCAATATGGCCAATACGCCCACGATATCTGTAATTTCGGTTGAATTGGTTAAGGTGATTAACATACAAAACAGCGACGCGATCAACATGCCTATATAAGGTATCATATTTAGAATAGCGGCCAATACGCCCAGGAAAATTGCATACTCAATTCCAAGTAAAATAAAGCCCATCGAATTTATAGCTGCCACGATGCCCATTTCAATGATCAGTCCGATCATATACCCTTGTACAATGGAACGCGATTGCTTTAACACATCCCTTACGCCAGAGGCGTATTCATCTTTGAAAACACCGACAAGAAAGTTTCGGATCATATCACGATAGTAAAGTATCAGGAAGGTATACACCGGCAGCAGTACCAATACCATGAGCGCCTGGGTGAGTGATATAAAGGTTTCGCCCAGGAAACCAGCGCCCGAATTTTTGATTTTGTCGGTGGCATCGGTGATAAAACCGGCCTGCTGAACAGTAGAAAAATGAAATTTTTTCGATACCCATTGCTGCACCGTAAGGTAGTGGTCGGCCAGGTGTTTTCTAATACTGGGAAGATCCTTTAGAAACCCCGCTATTTGGGAAGATAAAAAATACACGATGCCCCCTATAAATACAAACGCCAATAAAATAGCGATAATGTTAGCAATAACACGCGGCACTTTTTTCCGTTCAAGGAAATTCACCACAGGAAGTAGCAAAATGGCTAATAGAATAGAGAAGGCTAGTGGTATAATAATATCCTGCGCAATAAAGATGGTATAAGCAATAATAGAAAGGCTAACCAATGTTAGGCTAAGCCTTAGATAAAATGGAGCAGTGCGTTGTTGGTTCATAAATTAAATATAATGAAAATGCCACCATCCTTGCCTGGTATATTGCAATGGATGGTGACATTAATGCGATGGGTGTTTACTTAGAACATCTCCTACAGGCGACAAGTATGGCTAAATTAAAAACCGGCTTACAACCTTTCAATCCAGTCTTTAACTTCTTCCTTTGTTTTACCTATTTTTTTCTGAATCCGACCTACCAGTTCATCATCTTTTCCTTCTTCATACAAGAGGTCATCGTCTGTAAGGTCAGCGTATTCTTGTTTGGCTTTACCTTTAACATCGTTCCAGGTGCCTTTCAAATTTAACTTCCAACTTTCCATAATTAATCATTTAAAGGTTAAAAATAGGGAGAACAGTTAGGCTGCCCTCCGGATAACTTTTAGTAAAAAAGCAACGATCGCAATTACTAATAAAATGTGGATAATTCCACCAGTGTAAAAACCGCCAAAATAACTGATCGCCCAGATGATTACTAAAATTACCGCTACCAGGTACAATAAATTTCCCATGTTATGTGAGTTTATGTTGTGAATAAAATACGAAATAGACATTAACAAAACCTTGCCAGATTTTTTTAGAAATAATTTCGAGGGAATTAGCTGATGAAAATCGGATTTGCTTACATGATTGAATAATTTATAATATTAATGTAGAATATGTTCCACACTAACCGGGTAATTTGAATAATTTTTTTTTGGATTGAGTTGAATCATTTGTTACTTTCTATAATTGAATTAATATTGGTGATAATTTAGTCATCATTGTTAGTTATTAAAACCATCTCATGGATTTCATCGATTATTATCAAACGCTGGGGCTTCAAAAAACTGCTTCAGACGAGGATATCAAGAAGGCCTATCGTAAACTGGCGAGGAAACTCCATCCCGATCTTAACCCCACCGATAAGGATGCCAACAAAAAATTTCAGCAGTTGAATGAGGCCAATGAAGTATTGGGCGATCCTGAAAAAAGAAAAAAATACGACCAGTATGGCAAAGACTGGCAACATTCCGAACAATTTGAAAAAGCCAGGCAAAGTAGACAACAGGGTGGATATGAATACGCAGGTGATTCAGGCGGAGATGATTTTTCTGATTTTTTTTCCTCCATGTTTGGTAACAGCGGTGGCAGGAGAAGCCAGGCCAGGTTTCGGGGACAGGATTATAACAGTGAACTGCGGCTGTCTTTAATAGATGCCTATACCACCCATCAACAAACGCTGAATATCAACGGAAAAAATGTGCGCATCACGATACCCGCCGGTGCTGAAAACGGCCAGGTAATAAAACTGAAAGGATTTGGCGCACCCGGTACCAATGGCGGACCCGCGGGCGACCTGTACATTACTTTCAATATTGCTACTGATCACCGTTATCGCCGCACAGGAGACGACTTATATATCAATGAGGTACTGGACTTATACACAGCGGTGCTGGGAGGAGACATCACTGTAGAAACGCTTTCGGGTAAAATTAAACTGAAGGTAGCGCCTGAAACGCAGCATGGCACAAAAACCCGGTTAAAAGGAAAGGGGTTTCCGGTGTATAAAAAAGACGGGGCATTCGGTGACCTTTATATCACTTATACTATTAAAATTCCGGTTAACCTTACTGAAAAGCAAAAAGCGCTTTTCAGGGAACTGGCATCTACCAATACATAAACTATTTTTATGCAAACAGAACAACTGATTCCCGTTTCCAACTTTTGTTCCTGGTACAATGTTGAATTTTCATTCATTCATCAGTTGCATGAGTTTGGACTCATCGAAATCACCACCCGGGAGGCGGATGTATTTATACCGGAAAGTGAATTGGAAATTGCAGAGAAACTGGTAAGGATACACAACGATCTGCAGGTAAATACCGAAGGAATAGAAGTGATCACCAACCTGCTGGACCAGGTAAAAACGCAGCAACTGCAAATAAAAGAATTACAGAATAAGTTACGGTTTTATGAAGAAGCATAACCGGCACGGCCAAACGGCCCCAGCTGCACCGGTTATTCGCCCACCGGGCTGTCTGGAACAAACTTCATGGAAATTGAATTAACACAATGACGGGTATTCTTTTCCGTTAATCTTTCTCCCTCAAATACATGCCCAAGGTGGCCACCGCAGTTGGTACATATAATCTCCGTTCGGTGTCCGTCCGCATCAGGCAAGTGTGTGACCGCACCCTTTATTTCATCGTCAAAACTTGGCCATCCGCAATGAGAATCAAACTTGTCTTTCGAAAGATAGAGCGAGGTGTTGCAGCGCCTGCACAGGTAGGTGCCAGGCTGTTTGTTATCGGTATACTCACCTGCATACGGCCGTTCGGTTCCCTTATGCACTATTACCCGTTCTTCTTCTTTTGTTAATTGATTGTATTCCATTGCTAGACTGATTAATGTTCTTTCGAATTATATAAAATTACGTGGAAGGCAGCAGGTTAAGAATAAATCCCCTACAATTATTTCTTAAAATACCGCACATAAATAAAAACTGCCTGGCTTGAACCAGGCAGTGGTAGTAATAAAAGATTTTAAAGCGGGGAATTCTAATGACTAGAAAAATATATAGCAAAGGTGAGTTTACTTCGTATAAAAAAATTACATAAATACCAATTTATTTTACAAAATTTACAGATTTCGGCTGCAACACCCGATTAATTTAGCAGATTAATATGAATAAATTAATAAGGCGTGGAAAGTATGCAACCTAAACCGGCCAAATAGCCTATACTATATTGTTGAAATTTTCGAATAAATTATGCAGCATGCCTGTTTCTGCACTTTATTAACCTGCTTTAAAAAAAGAGGAACCGGATAGACATCCAGTTCCGTTTTTATCCAATATCCTATGAAAAACCTACAGCAAAGAACGGCTATAAATTTCTAAGAAAATTACATTAGGCTAGTTAAAAATTACATAATTCACAGATTTCCGGCTATACCGAACCTCCCTACCGGTTACGCATAGGG
>JBBQOJ010000199.1:0-5945 GCA_038330815.1 Chitinophagales bacterium
TGTTTAAAGGAACAGTGGCGCAAGTTTCCGAATCAACCAGTTCCCCAACTTTTATCAACCTTGAAATCAGTAATACAGGTGCAGGAGGCATAATCAGCGATGTAGATATTACCGTTTTGGGCAATTTTCTTGTGTCGCCAGGTTGTACCTGGAATGGGTCGGGTCTTCAGCACACTTTTATGGGTCCGTTTACCAATAATGGCACCATCATCAGCAGTGGTATGCTCATTTTTGCGCAGGGGCCTCCTTTAAATCTGGCACCAACAACTACTATTCATATTGGTTCCGGATCTGCCTTCCAAAGTACAGGAACGGTAGAATTTGGAGGAGCAGCCCAGCTTTTAATTGATGGCACCCCAACATCATTTAAAAATGTGATCATTTCCAATACCAACAGCGCCGGTATCAGTCCGGCAGCTAACTGGAACATGACCGGAAATTTTTCCGTTCACAGTGATGCTATCTTTAATGCAGGCACCTATTCTTATTTGGTTGCCGGAAATATTGAAAGTGATGGCATACTAAACGGGGGTTCATCCACATTTACCCTGAGCTCTGCCAATGGGCTGTTGAGCGGCAGTCCCGGAACAGTATTCAATCATTTTACAATTTCCGGATCGGTGACAAGCCAGTCTGATTTTAATGTGGCAGGCGATTTCATGAATAATGGTATTTACGATGGGTCATTGGGCGCCGTGTTAATGACCGGAAGTGCTTCATCTGTTATTGGAGGAACTGCCACTCCTTCTCCAATTGCCTTGCTAACCATCAACAAAGACCCGGGTTCGATGGTTACAGCCAATGTTAATATTGCTGCTGTAAGTACCCTGGTTATTAATAGCGGCACATTTTTTACTTCAACTTATACCCTATCACAGAATGGGGCAGGGGGCGTTATCGTGATCCAAGCCGGCGCTACCTTAAAACTCGGTGGCAACAATACAATACCTGCATTTGGCGGCTATGGCTTTGATGAAGCAAGTACGGTTGATTACGCTGGTAGCACACAATTAATTGGAAGTAATCCTGTTTACGGAAACCTCACAATTTCTGCTGCAGGAAATAAAACGGCTACAAGCTTTTTGCCATTAACCATCGCAGGCAATTTCACCATCACTGCCGGAAATTTTGTTGCGAACAACAATACACATAAAGTAGGCGGCAATTGGCTCATGACGGGGGGTACTTTTGCTAACACCAACAGTGTCATCAGGTTTAACGGCAGCAATGACCAAAGCATTCAAACCATTGCCCCCTTTAATAGCATTAATATTAATAAACCGGCCGGTGTTGTTAATCTCTTAAGTGATGTTACAGTAAATGCAATCCTCAGTTTTACGGCCAAAAGAATTCAAACAGGCAGTTTCAAAGTCTTAATTCCTGCTGGAGGCTCAGTTACAGGTGCGGCACAAGGTACAGGTTGGATAAGAGGTAATCTCCAAAAGAATGTTGCAACTGGCCCTGATATCTCCAGAACTTTTGAAGTAGGCGATTCGCTTTACTATTCACCAGGCACCGTATTATTTGCTTCGGTAACAACAGCGGGTAATCTCCTGGGGAATGTTACGATGTTGGATCACCCACTGGCTGATTATTCAGGCATTGATACACTGAAGTCGGTCAATCGTTTTTGGACGCTTACCAATTCAGGTACCCTCTTTTCTACAGCAACTGCCACTTTTAACTGGGTGGTAACCGATCGGGATGCCGGCACTACCCCGGCTAATTTTCAAACAGCAATATATAATGCTCCTAACTGGAGTTTAACAACCTTTGTGTCACCGTTACCCACCTCCATAACAGCTTCCGGGCTCACTTCATTCGGAGAATTTATTATTGGTGAACGCGTAGGAGCTTACCGTTGGACGGGTGAAGCATTTACTTCTGATTGGCATACAGCCGGCAACTGGTCTGGCGGGGTGCCAACAATTTCGCTAAATACCTTAATACCCACCGGGATAACCGGGGGACGGCTTTATCCTGTATTAAATAGCGGAACCGGCACAGTAAATGATTTGACGGTACAGCCGGCTGCTGCATTAACTGTAACCGGCGCCACATTACAAATTGCAGGAACAGTAAATAACAGCGGTGCATTAACGGCCACCAATGGTACTATTGAAATGAACGGATCCACTCCTCAAACCATTGCCGCAAATTCTTTCTCAGGAAATAGTATCAGGAATCTCGTGATCAATAATAACGTTAGCCTGGGTGGGGCAATGGACATTACCGGCACCTTGTCGCTTACAGGAAGCAACAAAACACTTACTACCGGCAACCTGCTTACCTTAAAATCCACTGCAGCTGGCACAGCAAGGGTTGCCCCATTGCCTGTAGATGGGGCAGGTACGGCCATTAACTTTATTGCTGGTGCGGTAACTGTTGAAAGATATTTTCCAGCCAGAAGGGCATGGCGGTTGCTTACTTCCCCATTGTCCAATGCGGGCTTTATTTTTAACTCATGGCAAAATGGAGGTGTATTTGATACAGGCAAAGGAGTTTTAATCACAGGGCCTTCCCCATCGGGTGTAAATGGTTTAGATCCAAGTTTACAGAATGCGGCATCAATGAAAACTTTTAGTTCTGCAACACAGGCATACATCAATATCACCAATACCAAAACCTACCTGCTTTCAAATAGTAGTGGAAGTGCAGACAATATCGGGTACTTTACCTTTATACGTGGCGACAGAAACCCTGTTAATACAAATGGCTTCTCCACCAATTCCACTACGCTCACCAGTACAGGAACGCTGCAAACAGGCAAGCAGGTTTTCCCTGCATCCGGCACGTATAGCAATTACACCACAATGGGTAACCCGTATGCCTCACCAGTCGACTTTAATAATATACTTCGAAAACACATCTTGAAACGTTTTTATGTGTGGGATCCCAGCCTGAACCAGGTTGGCGGCTTTGTAGTGCTCGATGACCTGGATGGAGATGGGATTTATTCTACTGACCAACCTTCGAGTTTACAGGATAAAAATATTCAATCGGGGCAGGCATTCTTTGTGGTTACAGACACCGCCGGCGCCGCAAATCTTACCTTTTACGAAAGCAGCAAAAGCAGTTCGTCTACCAATGTTGGTTTCAGGCCATCAGGTACCATTGGTTCTTTCAATGCCACCCTCAATTTAGTGGCTGCGGATGGATCTGCCATGGTGGCGGATGCGGTGCTTGCTGAATTCAGTGATAATTTCAATGAAGGGGTAAACCTGCAGGATGCTCCCAAGTTTGGCAACATTAATGAAACATTCAGCCTGCTGCGTTATGGCAGGCAACTGGCGATAGAAAGAAGACCTGTGATCATTGCCAGCGATACGCTTTTCTTTAAGCTGCTAAAAACAACGGCAAGAAATTACCAGTTTGTAATCCAGATGAATAATATATTTAAACCGGGCCTGTTTGCAGTATTGGAAGATAAATTCACCGGAGATGCTATTCCACTGAATATGGATGGCAGCACCACCATTAACTTCACTATTGAAAATATTGCTGCCTCCATCAATGCCGATCGTTTTAG
The DNA here is from genome assembly GCA_038330815.1 of Chitinophagales bacterium. Taxonomy (GTDB): domain Bacteria; phylum Bacteroidota; class Bacteroidia; order Chitinophagales; family Chitinophagaceae; genus Ferruginibacter. Next base: position 3,530 of record JBBQOJ010000199.1, read on the forward strand.
GGTTGTATTCCGCCAGGCGGATGTATTGCCCGTTACCTATACCGATATAACCGCAAAGCAAAAAGGCGGGGATATTGAAATAGCCTGGAAAGTGGAACAACAATTAAATATTAAAGAGTACGTAATTCAGAAAAGTACAGATGGACGCAACTTTAATAAAGCAGCAACGCAGGGGGTAACCGGAACCAATACCAGTACCTATAACTGGCTAGACCTTAACGCGTTACCCGGTGATAATTATTACCGCATTCGCAATGTTGATTTTGATGGGTCATCCAGCTATAGTAAAGTGGTGAAAGTGATTATGGGGCAGCATTCAGGTGCTATGAGCGTTTACCCCAACCCGGTAACGGATGGCATTATAAGGTTACATTTCAAAAATCTGCCGGCAGCAAAATACACGGTTCGGGTGGTTAGCCTGGCTGGGGAGGTATTGTTATTAAAAGACATCCTTCATGAAGGAGGTAACAATTCTACAAAAATTGCGTTGCCAAACTATATCGCAAAAGGCATCTATCACCTGGAAGTGATGTGTCAGGATAAGGAAACCATTACAAAGATCAACATCATGAATCAATAAATGGTAATAATACCTGGTACTGAAATGTTAGCCAACAAAGGATTGGCATGCCAATCCTTTGTTGGCGCGATTTTCCGCCTCCAGTATAAAATGGAGTTGGTTAGTATCGCCGCATCCTTGCCAACATCTGCTGTTCAAAGCATTTGCAAGGCCTGCCAATAGCAATTGTTATCGAAAAAATTAGAGGCTGTACGGCGCCTGCTTTTTATACGTAATCATTAAAAAAAAACACCGGTGCAGCAAATGATAGTGGCAGTTTTCATTTCACTGGTAACGGGTACCAGTAGCCACACCCCACCCATCTGCCCATAGGGTGATACTTGAACAATGGGAGGTTGCAAATGATGGTACGCTATCCGGAAAATCTATGGCGATCGGTAAGGCCAACCGATACGCTGTTGCTGGAAACCATACAACTTGCTTTTCGTGGCGGCCAATGGTTTTATATACCTGCAGTGGAAGATCAAAACCACGGACAACCCATTCATTTTGCCATCATCTATTTGGGGGAAGCACATTTTATCAGTGAAAATCCCGGGAATGATTATCCTCAACGCATCATCTACCAAGATTAAAAAAACAACTGTTTGCCAGTGTGAAAGGCCGTAAAAAATGGCCGCTACCGGAAGCAACATTTCGATTATATTGCCGATCCACCTGCTCCATAGGAGGCCGTAACCACGTTGGCATTTTAATAAAGCAGGCGGTGGTACAGGCCTGGTGCAGGGTAGGGGTTAAACAGGCTACTACAGCAAATTTACCCGGCATGGAGGGAAACGCTGATTTCTATTTCCGGTTGTTTGTAACCGCTGCCCGGCTTCTGCATTACTGTTAAAAATACCTCAGTAAAACGCCATTGAGGAATGCGTAAACATTTATGTCAACACTGCGGGATTTTCCGTTCCTTTGAGGCGAAAAAATTATTTTTTATTACGCCTAAATCTAAAGTATGAATCAGCTAAATAACAAAGTTGCCTACATCACCGGTGGAAGTAAGGGTATTGGATACGGGATTGCCCGCATTTTACTTGACAATGGAATGAGGGTAGCAATTACCAGCCGTACACTGGCGGCAGCCAGCGAGGCCGCTACCTCCCTAAGCAACGACCCTGAAAAAATACTTGCTTTGGAGGCCGATGTAAGTTCAATGGAATCTGAACGTAGCGCCATTGAAGCAACCGTAGCTCATTTTGGAAAATTGGATGTATTGGTAGCCAATGCCGGTGTGGGACATTTCGCTAATATCGAGACACTTACTGAACAGGAATGGAAAGAAACGATTGATACCAATTTAACCGGGGTTTTTAATAGTGTGAAAGCCGCCATTGCTCCCTTAAAAGAGTCGAAGGGGTACATAATAACCATTGCAAGTTTAGCCGGCGCCAACTTTTTTGAAAAGGGTGCGGCGTACAATGCCAGTAAATTTGGTTTAGTGGGTTTTTCCCAGGCCATCATGTTGGATTTAAGGCAATTTGGTATAAAGGTATCTACCATCATGCCCGGTTCGGTAGCTACCCATTTTGATAACCATGTACCGGGTGGAGAAAAGGATGCCTGGAAGATACAACCGGAAGATATTGGCGAACTGGTAGCCGATCTCTTAAAAATGAATCCCCGTACATTGCCCAGTAAAATTGAGGTAAGGCCGTCCATTCCGGGTAAGTAAGCCTAACATCAGGTAGGGTTGGAAATTGCAACTTCACCAACTATATTTCACTACATTAATGCTACGGACCTACAGGTATGGGTTGCGTACCTGGCGGAAAGCGCCATCCCCTGTCTACAGCATGCCGTTAAGTTAAACTTAAAGAGAAGCGGTATAAGCCAAACTACGGG
>JBBQOJ010000200.1:0-5930 GCA_038330815.1 Chitinophagales bacterium
TGTTCGGTGATGTATTCAGCCATAGTTTTTACCGAGCGAAATACCTGCGGACCATCCTCTGCATTCGACAACTTAATTTTGTATTGCTGTTGCAACAACACAATTAATTCAAGCGCATCAATTGAATCCAGTCCGAGGCCTTCCACAAAAAGTGGCTGATCATCACCGATATCCTCCGGTTTTACATCCTGTAAGTTCAACTGGGCGATGATCTGAATTTTCAGATCCTGTATTAATTTATCCATTGTATAACTGGTATAATTGATTTAATTTTTCTCCTGATAATATTGCCGGGTTGCCCGCCATTTCCACTTCCTCCCCGGGTAATTGCCCATCGCTTTTTTCCACCAGGAACAATACAGCTGCGTATTGATCGCCCAGCCACTCTACCCAGCCGCAAATACAGGCCTGCAACACATTGTTACTAAGTAAGTCCCCTACGTAGCGGGCAATGAAATAGCCGTCAAAATGTTCAAATATAAAGAAGGCATTCTCGCCTTTCAATTTATGTTTAATGCATATTTCCCCGATAACAATATTGGGAAGGGTGTATACAAACAGGGCCGGACTGGCAAATTCCTTTACCGTGGCAAAGTAATTGATATCCGCATCAAGGCTGGCACTGGCATTTGACAAAACCACCCCTACATTTCCCGCCGGGTATCTGGCGTTAATACCACTGTCCTTCAACAAAAATTCAGCAGCCAGCAACCCCAGTTTAGACAGGTGATCCATCTTATAAAACTTAGGATAGTTCACTGCTGCCGATTTATACAATGCCATTAAAAAACCGTCCGCATCCCCTGATTTGTTCTCATACTCCTTACTGCCGTTTCGAAAAACCGTTTGTTTAACGATGGCTGTATGGGCAGTAATTACAATTGGCACTGGCAAGATTACGTAATTTATTTTGCTGCTAAAGAATCCCTGAGGCCAATAATATGGGCCAGTTTATGCAAGGCAGTTGCATGGTCCTTTACATAAGGATTGGTAGTATCCCACACATATCCTGCCAATACAGAACAAATTTTACTTTTTATACCGGGCTGCTGGTTATCAGCAAAGAAAATCGTATCCAACGTTCCTTCATACCAGGCCATTACATACGAGCGGAAGGTATTTACCCCCTGCATCATCGGTTTAGTATATTCTTCCTCCCAGTCAAAATTTTCTCCCTGTAATTTCCTGATCACCCCTTTGGCTGCCAACTGGCTGGAAACGGTGGCCAGGGTAACGCCGGAGGAAAACACGGGGTCAAGAAATTCGGTTACATTGCCGGTGAGCACAAACCCATCTCCATAAAACTTTTCTGTGGTGCCCGACCATGATTCCAGCACTTTTGGTTCAAACACCATTTCAACATCTTTGAAACGATTGGCCAGGTAGGGCTCGGCGGCAATTAATGCCCGCAACTGCGCTTCCCCGCTTCCTTCATATTGTTTAAAAAAATCCGGTTCACTTACAAAACCTAGGGAAGTAACACCGTTTGAAAATGGGATTACCCACACCCAAACTCCGTAGGCATGAACAATAATGGTGATGCGGTTGGGTTCGTCATCGAGTGAACGTTTATTATCTACCGTATGTGCAAACAATGCCTTGCGCGGCACCAGGTTGGAGGGCCGGTCGAGGTTAAATAATTTTGGTATCACCCGCCCATATCCACTGCCATCTACAATAAACCTGGCGGCCACCTGGCTTTTATTTCCTGCGCTGTCTTCTATCGTTGTTATAGAATCGGAGCCATTAAATTCAATTGCCGTAACCGTGGTTTGGTAACTAACGGGTACGCCCATCTGTGCTACGGTATCCGCCAGCGTTTTATCAAATTCGCCACGGGGTACCTGCCAGGTCCAGTTCCATCCCGGCGTATATTGATCTGCAAAAATGTAGTCACATATCTTCCCGTTTTTTACAAATTTGGCCCCAAATTTTTCCTGGAAACCTTTTGCCTTCACCGCCTCCAAAAAGCCGGCTTCTTCCAGGGCTTCCATACATCGGGGTAGCAAACTCTCCCCTATTACAAAGCGTGGAAATTGCTGCTTCTCCACAATTTTTACATTGTAGCCCGCCTTGTGGATAATAGCGGCAGCAACCGTACCAGCAGGACCGGCCCCAATTACCAGCACATCTACATTTTCAGTATTCATGTTAAATGAATTAAGGGTGTTTTAAGGTAGATGTCTTTAAACCGCATCCTGCTGTTAATAAATAAGTACCCCACGGCCGTCTAATCGGGTAACCTGTAGTATTGGAATTTCATCCACGCCCTGCCTTGCGATCCAACAGGCAACTACCACTATCGACACTGATTAATTTGGCACTGGCTTACGTTTCCTGCAGGTTAATAAACTTTGACTTAGCCCAATATGGTCTTCCTGTTGTACAATGTCAAATCCCGCCTGGTTGATACAAGATAAAAAAGTTTCCGCACTATACATCTGGCTGGTACCATTGGCAAGGGCTGTAAAATACAGGGAAGTTTGTTGCAGGCAAAAGGCAGCAATCTCAAAACGTTGTTTATCCCAAAACGGTTCCAGGATTAATACTACCCCCTCCTCATCAAGTGCATTGTAGCAACGGGTTAAAATAGCCACGATCTCCTCCTCCGAAAAACAATCCAAAAACTGGCTCATCCAAATGGCATCAAACCCCTTCGGGAATTCCACTGTCCTATCTAATATATTAACTGGCAAAAAGGAGACCCTTTCACTTAACCCCAATTGTTCAATTTTTGCCTTCGCAACATTCAACTGACCCGGCAGATCCATAATGGTCACCTGCACTTCCTTATCATAACTGGTAGAAGCGATGGCCCATTTACCCGTATTGCCGCCAATGTCGAGTAATTTTTTGATACTGCCCTTATATACTTTCGGTAACACTTTTGGAAAAGCATCATCAGAGAAATAGTGGTCAAAGGCAAACCAGCTTTTTTGCACGGGTTCGGGCAACTGCGACAAACCCTCGTAAATGGTTTGCCATTCGCCAAATTCTTTTAATCCCACTGCCCGGCCCTGTTCTATGCTGCTGTCCAGGTAGAACATGCCTTTGTAGCACACATCGTGTACAAAATTCATATTGGTGATGGTGAGCGGATCGTGCAGTATAAAATAGCCGGTTTTGGCAAGGGTATAATGGTGTTTATTAACGAGTACAAGGCCCAGGCTCAACCCGGATTCGAGCAATACCCTGGCACCGTAAAGCGGAAGTTTAACGCTGGCCACAATGTCTGCAATAACAATGCCTGCGCTGCCACTTGCCTCAATAATGGCAAGGATACCTGAATTGCGCAATACCCTGGCCGAATGGAAAATAACCGGTCCAAATGCGATCCATTGTGCTGCTTCCTTTGCTTCAAAAGCCGACTTCCTGTCTTTTGTAAAAAAATCCATGAAAATATACGAGTGGTTTAAATTGATTATGCTTTATTAAAAACCAGGGCAGCATTGCAACCACCGAAACCGGAAGCTGTTTTCAGGCAATAGTGATACTTCCCCTCCTGTACCCCGGTGGCGACCGCTAATGGTTTTGTTACTCCACTGGAATGATATCCCCTGCTGGCTGGTACCTTATTTTGCCGTAACGATTGTATGGCGATGACTGATTCTATAATACCTGCTGCACCAAGGGTGTGTCCGTAATAACCTTTCAAGCTATTAATGGGCGTATCCGCCAGACCTGCCAGGGACACTGCGAGGGCTTCCATTTCGTCGTTGTAAATGGTAGCAGTACCGTGTGCTGATATAAAACTAATCTCCTCCTTATTAACTCCTGCCTCCTCCATTGCCCTGCTGATGGCCTGGTATAATTCTTCGCCTGTTCGCGAGGGGCCGGAAATGTGGTTGGCATCATTGCTGGTGGCACCACCACGCAGGGTAATACCCGATTCATATTTTTTATCCGCAGTCAAGAGGATGGTACCGGCACCCTCTCCCAGGTTAATGCCGTTGCGGGCCGCATCAAACGGCCGGCAGGGCCCATCGCTGATGGCCTGGAAAGATTGGAATCCCGATAAAACAAATTGAGAGATCACATCGGCACCCGCTACCACTACATGATCATATTGCCCGGATTGAATCAGTCGCTTGCCGGTAAGCAGGGCCAGCAACCCGGAGATACAGGCATTGGATACCACCAGTGGCTTATTGGCCAACCCAAACCATTTTGCAACCATAGCCGCGGATTGACTCAACGAAACCCGCTGTAACAGTTCCGGCCCGATGGCAGCGTTTTCCAGCAGGCTGATATTGCCTTTGGTGGTGGAAATGATGAGTAAGGTATTGCTTCCGGTAATATCAATGGAGGTTTGTTGCAGGGCACCAGTGATGGAAGCAATTAGTAATTTTTCGAACTGCGTATAATAACCAGCGTTACCAGGCAGCAGTTGGGTACCTTCCGGGAAAAGGGAAGCATAAAATGAGACCGCTGACATCCTTGGCCGTTGATGCTGCCGGATACCCGTGTTGCCGGCCAGGACAGTATCAAAATTATCCCCGGTGGTTTGGCCCAGTGGTGAAAAAATATTATCGGCCACTATAAAAACTTCTTTCATCCTTAACATATTAATTCAACGCCTGTTGTTGTTTCCACTGTTCAAAGAACGGGGGGTTATTCAATTGCAGCACCGAATCTGTTTTATCCAGGAATACCTGCACCGACGAGCCTACGGCTACCAGGTCGCCGGTATCGGCATTGAATAAACGATAATTGAATTTTATTTTAGCAGCAGCACAGGGAACAAAAATGGTTTCCACAATTACGCGGTCGCCAAAACGCAACGATTTTTTAAAATCACAATGCACATTTACCACCGGCGTAACATATCCCTGTTTGTATACATCGAGGTAACCGAGCCCATGGTCTTTACCAAACGACTCCCGTCCATCTTCAAAATAACGAATATAATGACCGTGCCAAACAATTCCCAGCGGGTCTGCCTCATTGAACCGAACCAGCACTTCCACCCGGTTGCGCAATTCTTTTTTCATAGCGCGAAATAACCTCTTTTTTTTGGCCGTGCCATTGAATGTTCAACAAAAACCGGATTAATCGTTATATCCCCTGCGGATGCCTGGTTTTTGTTTTAGCAAACTGGTAGGTGGACCGTCATCTTTGATCCATTTTATTGCAGCCATCCACTATTCAACCAAGGCATTATGCCATGTTATTACTTCATCGAAGCCAGGCTGGCCGCTTTTACCAATTTATCCACCATAGGACGCCTTCCACTCTTTGTATTTCTTTTTTCCAATTTGTTTGATCACTTCTTCCACCGGGTTGGCCCAGTAGTTACGGAAGCCAAAGCCAATGGAGGTTTTTCCCACTATCATTTCCGTTAGCAACACTTTTTTAGTGGCCATATCTACCAGCGTCACCCACATGCCGGCGCCTTTATTGGCCTTACTCATTCCATCCATAACGAATAACAAGCCTATGCCCTTTTTTCCGGCAAAGTCAAAACCGCTCACCAATTTATCGATGTCCGACGATTTTAACCTGTTATAGTCAGCCGTATTGGTCGACTTCATCTCCTCGAGGTTGATGGTTGCATTTCGTTTGGCCACTAATCCAATATCGCTGTTGATATTGCTTTTGTTAAAAGCGCCGGCAACATCATATTTTTTGGGTTCGTTCACAATTAAGTCGTTGATGGCCGGATAATGCCGGTCGCGGATATCCGAAGGCAGTTCACTGAGGTTGATCAGCCGTGCCTGGGTAAAATCGATACCCAGGTAAGTAATCGGTGTTTCAGTATTGCTAAACACCTCTTTTAAATTTTGGGCGGAAAGGTGGCTGCAGGTTACCGAAATCAACAGCAGGGCCAACATCCATTTTAACTGGAGGAAATTTTTCATGATGCTATTTATTTTGATTAGTAATAAAAATTTTCATCTCCACCTCCGCCACCAGGTTGCCGTTGCAATACA
>JBBQOJ010000201.1:0-5917 GCA_038330815.1 Chitinophagales bacterium
AACCCTTAAGGTCTCCAACCCTTAAGGTCTCCAACCCTTAAGGTCTCCAACCTTTAAGGTCTCCAACCTTTAAGGTCTCCAACCTTTAAGGTCTCCAACCTTTAAGGTCTCCAACCTTTAAGGTCTCCAACCCTAAAAGCCGCTAACCCTAAAGGTTGGAAACCTTGAAGATGCCCCCGAAAAATCTTAGGAACCGGTATTGAAGCGTAGGTGTTTTAAATGGGAAACCGCTATTAGGATATTCTGCGAACATCAACAGATACCCTTAGGTCGTGTCGGCCGCTGCTCATTATTACGCCCTTTAACGGGGTAATGTCAGCATAGTCTCTTCCCCAGCCAATAGTGATATGGCGGGTAGCAGGTAACATATTATTGGTGGGGTCAAAGTCTACCCAACCGCACTGCGGAATATACACAGAAAACCAGGCATGCGATGCATCTACCCCTACCAGTTTTTCAACACCGGGCGGTGGTAAGGTTTCAATATAACCACTTACATATCTTACAGGCAGGCCCATCGACCGCACACAGGCAATGGCCACATGGGCAAAATCCTGGCATACGCCCTTGCGTTCCTTCATCACCAGTGATATCGGCGTGGCAATGGTAGTAAAACCCGAACTAAATTTAAAATCCTTGAAAATGCTGGTCATTAGATTTTTACAGCAATCGAATAACGGCCGGCCGGGAGTAAACGACTGCCTCGCATAACGGGCAATTTCCTCATCAGGGGTGGTCATTGCTGTTGGGGTGATAAATTGTTTAACATCCAGTAATTCGGGGGTAAGCGTATGCGTTAGCCGTCCTACTTCTTCCCAGGAGATACGGCTGAATTCGGGTTGGGCTTCATCAAGCGGCGTTAGTTTTTCAATTTCAGAAAAAACATGGACACTAAGTTTACGGTGCTCCTTTTCGATGGTAAAATAAACCAGGCGGTTACCAAAAAAATCTTCATACTCAATTAACACATCTGGTTCGGGGTTGATGACCACCTCCGATTTTTTGCAAAATTGTTTATTGGTGCTGCGCGGTATCAGGCGGATAATATTATGGCAAAGACTCACCGGTAACTGGTAGGTGTAATCTGTTTTATGTACTACCTTATGATACATGGCTATTTTTGAGCTGGGCCTTTTTAAAGGTCGTTGTCATCCTTTGGATGATCGGTTGAAAATAGTTGTTTCTGCGACTGGGCATGCTTAAAGTAAGTTTTAGAAACCGCATGCTGTATTTTAGACAGTAGTTCGTACATCCTGGAAAGAAACTGATCGAGCCTGAGGTGCTGGCCCGCCTCATGGTCAAGTTCCGACAGCTTTTCCTTGTCTACACTATTCAACAATTGATAGGCTTCGGCTACCAGTGTATCCTGCGCCGTGTACACCTGCTCCCCCGCAATTTTCGGAAGGTTGCCGAGGTTTTTCTTTAACCGGTCTAACTGGTACACAAGCGCCCTTGGATTATTGGTATCAAATATCATCAGGTCGAGCACCAGGGGTAATTGAAGCAACGAACGGTATTTATACCTGAAATTCACCAGGCCCTCATTGCTCACCAATACCGATTCCTGTAAATTATAATCTACCTGGTCGTCGTACTTGTTTACCAGGGTGGCCCTTAACATACTTACCAACAGTAAACATTGTTCAATCTTCCTGCCCATGTCCAGCATGATCCATCCCTGCTCCCTCGAAATACTTTCACGATTTAAACCAATAAAGGCCACCACAGAAGTAACCAGGTTATCCAACAGGTGCTGCATTTTTAAGTGGCCCGGGTTGGGGTAGTCCTTCACTGTTGACCATTCTTCCTCCATACCGCGTAATACCCGCCAGGTATCAATCGACCAGTGGTCCCTTACCGCATGTATCGCACGGATAAATAACTTGAAATCGTATTTTAAACTACCGGTTCTTTCTTCATTCAATAAAATATCCTTGATTTCGGGCCAGGGATTTTTCAGGTTTTCCACGGCCTTATTGTCTTCATCCTCATCATCCTTGATAAAACCAGGATAAGTAAAGGTATAATGTGTGAGGGCCTTTAGTAAAAGTTGTTCTGTTTGAATATCATTTTCCATCATCAGCCGGTTACCCCCTGCCATAAATTGTATTACGGTGCGGTGAAAACGTGCATTGCCTAATAACCGTTCTGTATACCTGCCCACCCAAAAAAGATTTTCAGCGGTATGACTTGGCAGTATCCCCTTAACGGCCACCGGTAATTTTTCCAATAATTTTCTTGAAAGATGGATGGTGGACGCTGGTTCTGGTGATATAATCCAGGTATCCTTACTGTTGCCTCCCGCCTGGTTAGATACCAAAAAATTCATGGCATCAGCGGAGGTCCTGCTCAACCCGCCGGCCATGGCGGTGTAGCTATCGCCGTTACTCACCAAAAAACTTCGAAAGATCGTTTTCCGGGGTTCAATTTTTCCCTCAATGAGTGAAGGGGTAGAACTGTGGCCTATTTTTTCCTGGCCAACATACAGGTAAGGTGTTTTGTGAATCTGTTGTTTTAATACGGCTATCTCCGGGCTTGATAAGCTCGCACCATCCACCGAAGTGCTCCTGCTGGTTCCACGGTAAATGCGCTTAATCACCAATGAACGGATGTGATTCAACACATACCGGAGTTCTTTTGGCTGTCCGCACCACCAGGAAGCAATGGTAGGCATAATTAACCCGGTGCCGAAAAAGTGCCTGGAAATATTTTGTAGAAAGGGCATCAGGCCGGGGTTTTCGAGGATACTGCTACCAAGCGGGTTAGCAATACTTACATTGCCACTGCGGATCACCTGCAACAACCCGGCGATGCCTAATTGCGAATCGTCTTTCAGTTCTAGCGGGTCGCAATAGATATCATCCACCCTTCGAATAATCACATCCACCTTTTCCAGTCCGCCCAGGGTTTTTAACCATACAAAATTATGCTTCACCATCAGGTCGTTGCCCTGCACCAGGGTATAGCCCAGGTGCGACGAAAGATAGGAGTGTTCAAAATAGGTTTCATTACCCGGTCCGGGGGTAAGTATAACAATACGCGGATGCTGGTGATGACGGGAACCTAACTCGGCCAGCGAACTACTGAGCGTATCGAAGTAAGGTGACAAGTGCCGCACTTTTAATCCGTTGAATAATTCCGGCAGCACCCGCGTCATCACGTTCCTGTTTTCAAGGGCATATCCCGATCCTGACGGCGCCTGGGTGCGGTCGCTAATGATCCATAAATTGCCATCCGGGCTACGGGCCATATCTGCCGAATACAGTACCAGGCTATGTTTACCTGGCAACTTAATGCCGGCACATTGCCGCAAAAAGCCGGTGTGGTTGTAAATAAGTTCTAGCGGCACAATACCATTCCTAATGAGTTTTTGCTCGCCGTAGATATCCTGTAATAACAGGTTTAATAGTTCTGCCCGTTGTATTAACGCAGCTTCCGTTTTTTCCCATTCCTCACGGCTGATAATAAAGGGGATAGAGTCAACGCTCCAATCGCGGTTAATGCCATTGTTATCGCCGTAAATATTATAGGTAACCCCGTTTTCCTTCATCAAACGGGCAATTTCCCCCTTCCGGTTTTGCATTTCCATGCTACCTAACTGGTCAAAGGAACGGAAGAAGCTTTCCCAGTGGGGGCGAAGGTTGCCATCCTTACCCAGCATTTCATCGTATGAATATTGATTGCTCAAATAATCCTGCAGTATAAAAGTGGAATGTGTAGTTGAAACCATTAATGTTGATGTTCTCCTAAAAATTTTCAAGGTACCAATGCTTAAAAGTACAAAATAATGGCTAACCCGGCCCAATTCAATTCAAACAACCAGCCAATGTTATCCAGAAAATTACCCTCTTTTAGCTTGGTGGAACGTGGGGGATGTTTTGGTAGGCGTAAGGGAAAGCCAGGGTTTTTCATTTGGGTCTTTACGGATGGGGCTGGTTTGTTTGTATTACAGGTGGCGGCATAGCCGTTGGTACAGGAGGGAACCAGCGGAAGATGCCGGTCAAAAAAGCATGCACCGCTTTCAAAAGAAGTTTACATCTTTGTTGAAGTCCAACAGGCAATTAAGTTATTGGCAGAACAACCTGGGCATGGAGCCCCGGATTTTCACTTTCATCTAATCATCAATTAATGCAGCTATGCAAAAAATACAGGAATTAAAAAGGGTTGTAATAACAGGGTTGGGTGCTTTAACGCCCATTGGAAATAACGTAGACGATTTTTGGAATTCGCTAAAGCATGGGGTGAGTGGTGCGGCGCCTATTACCAAATTTGACAGTAGTAAGTTTAAAACCAGGTTTGCCTGTGAGATAAAAAATTTTGATGTGCATTCGTTTATCGAAAAAAGTGAGGCCAGGCGATACGATCCTTATACCCAGTATGCATTGGTAGCAGTAGAAGAAGCGGTGAAAAACGCCCGTATCGATTTTACCAGCCTTAACCGCAATCGCATTGGTGTTATCTGGGGAAGCGGTAACGGCGGCATTCAAACCTTCCAGGAACAGGTGATGGAATTTGCAAAAGGGGATGGCACGCCCAGGTTCAATCCCTTTTTTATACCGAAGATGATTGTCGACATTGCTTCCGGTATTATTTCTATCAAGTATGGTTTAAGGGGTGTGAATTTTACCACAGTTTCTGCCTGTGCTACTTCCAATACCGCCATCATCGATTCGTTTAATCATATCCGTTGGGGAAAAGCCGACATGATCATCAGCGGTGGTTCTGAAGCCCCGGTGAATGAAACTGCGATGGGTGGTTTTAATGCTTCCCGTGCGCTGTCTACCCGCAACGACGATCCGGCGCATGCTTCCCGGCCGTTTGATGTACATCGCGATGGTTTTGTAATGGGCGAGGGCGCCGGCGCCGTGATACTCGAAAGTTACGAACATGCCCTGCAGCGCAATGCGCCCATCCTAGCTGAGATTGTGGGAGGTGGGATGACAGCCGATGCCTATCATTTAACAGGCACGCATCCCGAAGGAGAGGGTGCTTACCTGGGTATGCTGGAAGCGATCAGGGAAGCAGGCATTCAACCAGCCGATATCGATTATCTTAACGTTCATGCTACGTCTACCCATATGGGTGATAACAGCGAACTTAAAGCCGTGGCCAGAGTGTTTGGTGAACATACACCATTGCATATCAGTGGTACAAAATCTATGACCGGCCATTTATTGGGTGCTGCCGGCGCTATTGAAGCCATCGCCTGTATCAATGCCATTCGCCATGGCATTATTCCGCCTACCATCAATACCACCGAAGTGGAGCCTGAATTCGCCGGGAAGTTTAACCTAACGTTGGGCAAGGCACATGAAAAAACAGTCAACTATGCCATGAGCAATACCTTTGGTTTTGGTGGACATATCGCTACCAGTATTTTTAAAAAGTTCGAAGCATAAGCCTTCCTTAACCAGGCCGTGTTTGCCCGGGTGCTGTTTATTCAAATGGCACCGGGAGAAAGTAGTTGTATGCTGTATAGGAAGTAGCGTTAATACCGTTCATTGGTAACGCTTTCAGCAGAAGGGAGGTATTGCCGTTTAGCCGTGGTCAATGAATTGGTACACGATTGCCCCCATCCATCCATTCAATCAAAAAAGTTGGTACATTTAAGCCGCATTTAATAGTACAATTAGCTAATCAAATGCACTACCCAACACCATCCTAATTTCTTTTGCATGAATTATCACGCATTGGCAGAAAAAGTAACACAGCATGCACTGGGCTTTTTTAGTGCACCCGGGCACCAGTATTTGTCTTATCATAACCTTGGTCATACCGGGGGCGTAGTAAAAGCCGCTATTCAGATTGGCAATCACTACCAACTAAACGACCATGATTTTTTTGTGGTGCTTACTGCGGCCTGGTTTCACGACATGGGATATTTCACCGCCGCACGAGCAGCACATGAGGCGGCAAG
>JBBQOJ010000202.1:0-5913 GCA_038330815.1 Chitinophagales bacterium
GCCATTAATTTTGAAAAGGAAGTGACTGGTACCGTAGCCAATGCATGGGAAGAACTCACCTTCGATTACAGCGCCATCAATACCGCCAACCAATACTCGAAAATTGTATTGATATTCGACTTGGGTACGGTGGGCAATGGCTCGGCTAACTTTACTTATTACTTTGATGATATTAGTTTATCAAATGCAGTGGCTCCACCGGGATTAGCGCAAATGAACCTGCCGGTAACTTTCGACCTGGCTACGGTTAATTATGGACTTATAGGTTTTGGCGGTGCAGAAGCATCTACCATTGTTGCCGACCCCACCCTGGCCACTAACAAAGTAGCCAAAGTAATAAAGAATGCCACTGCTGAATTATGGGCCGGCACAAGTGTTACTGCAGTTACCGGCGGCATTGAAACCGGCTTTAGCACAAGAATACCATTTACCGCTGCTGAACAAAGAATGAACGTACGGGTATGGTCGCCGAATGCAGGTGTTGTAGTGCGGCTAAAAGTAGAAGACCACCGGGATCCCACCAAATCGGTAGAAACAGAAGCTACCACCACGGTAGCCAATGACTGGCAACTGGTGACTTTTAATTTTGGCAACCAGGCAACCGGTACGGCAGGCATCAACCTGGGGTATAATTATAACAAGGCTTCCATCTTCTTCAACTTTGGTGTAACCGGAGCTGTTGCCGGAGAAAAGACCTATTATTTTGACGATGTTAAATTTGGCATGGCGATCATTCCGCCACCAGCGGCTCCGGTAGTAACCAGCCCGGTTAGGTATTGCCTTGGCAGTGTTGCGTTACCGCTAGTAGCATCTGCCGCCACCGGCAACACGTTGCGATGGTATACGGTGGCCAGCGGTGGCACTGCTGCAGCATCGGCGCCTACTCCGCCAACCACCACTGCAGGAACGGTAACCTATTATGTAGGCCAGGTAAACAGTGCAGGAATAGAAGGCAACAGGTCGGCCATTGAGGTAATTGTTGCTCCAACCCCGTCAGCGCCCGTTGTAACCAGCCCGGTAAGTTATTGCGTGGGAGCCAACGGCAGTGCTTTACTTGCAGTAGCTGTAACAGGTAATTCGCTACAATGGTATACCGTATCTACTGGTGGCAATGCTACCAGCCTGGCACCAACTCCCAATACTACCGTTGCAGGAACTACCAGCTATTTTGTAAGCCAGGTGAATGCACAGGGTTGCGAAAGCCCGAGGGCTTCCATCAACGTTTTGGTAAACCCAAGGCCCACCGCAGCAATTACAGTAGCCCCCTACACAAGGTTGTACCCGGGCATACTTACCATCATCAGTAGAACAGGTGGTGCCGTTACCGGGGAAAGTTATACCTGGTACAGGAATGGCTCACTGGTAGCGGGTGCGGCACAAAATACCCTCCCGGTTAACGTAGATGGATTGGGCAGCTATACACTTAGGGTAAGCAATGCTGCAGGTTGTGAAACCATATCCAACGCAGTGGTAATTACCGATTCCACCAATACCAACCTGTTTGTTTATCCCAATCCTTCAACAGGCCAGTTTGTGGTGAGGTACCACAGCGATGCCAATAACCTAACGGCAAGAACCATGTTGGTACATGATTCAAAAGGATCAATAATAATTAGCCAACGTATTACCAATTTTGGCCCTTATACTGGTATCCCGGTTGATTTAAAAAACAGGGCCCCGGGCATCTACACCGTTACCTTGCTGGATTCGAATGGTAACCGGTTAATTACTAAAAAAGTAGTGATCGTTCGGTAACCGTATTCCTCAACATTTTAAAGCCAGGCAAATGCCTGGCTTTTTTGGTCTATAAAAATTAAAAAACTGGCAGTTAACAGGCCCAAATTACAGCTGCCTGAAACGAAACAGATAACCATTACCGTTAGTAATAAAAAAGGAACCCATAAAGAGTAAGGCATCAGGGATAGCTAATATGTTTTGTATTTTTCCGCTGCCCAATGGTATGCCGTTAAACCGAGCGTGGCAACGATGCAGCTACACGGAACCGTTGCCGGTAACCAACCCATTAAAAATCTTAAAATGAATAATTCATGCAAGCAATGGGAACGCTGTACTCCAAAATTTACCTTCAAAAGTGGATAGCCGGCGGTGTAACTCACTAAATACAGCCAGGGATTTTATTAAAAATGCCTGCATTTTTCCTACATTCCCGTTCCCTTTCTTTTAGGCAATGTCCGGCGTCTTCGTTTCACCTGATCATTTCTACTGGTTTGTAATCAAATTACTACAAGCTAATAAAAATGATATTAAAGACATTTTTTACAGATTCTATCTTATTTTTAATGAATAAACATTCAAAGTGGTTTAGTTAAGATTTGGTGGGGACACCAACCTTGGCCGTCAATTGGCGGGTATCTCCCCCCGCCAATTGAGATTTTACTAACTAAATAGCATTGACTGAACATTTGTAAACATGCTAATGGTTGTTAATGCGACAGGATAAAAACAGCCGGGAACTGGTGCAAAAGAAAAACGGCGCTTTGTAAAAGCAGGTTTTATTCCTTTGTTTATCATAAAAAACTGAAATGGTAGGCAGGTCATTAGCAGCCTGTTGACATTAAAGCCAAATCCATAATACAACATTTAACATGGACCAGCTAGCCGACTTTTTTTTAAAGCTTTTTGATTATTCCGACTGGCCACCCCGTTGGCATTGCGGTAAATGGAGTGAATTCCATGGATGGTTATATATTATCAGTGATTTATTAATTTGGTCAGCCTACTTCACTATTCCCCTGGTTATTATTCGGTTCATCACACGAAAAAGTGATGCCAGTTTTGTAAAGCTATATTTTCTTTTTGCCGCGTTTATACTTGCCTGTGGCGCCACTCATTTCCTGGATGCCGTTACTTTCTGGTTTCCGTTGTACCGATTAAATGCCCTGGTGAGGTTGATTACAGGTATTGTTAGTTGGGTGACCGTGTTTTATATTGTAAAATTTTTGCCGGTTGCATTTACCCTGAAATCGCATAAGTTGCTGGAAAATGAAATAGCGCAACGTAAAATTATAGAGGCGGAGCTCCGTTTCAGCCAGGAGCAGGTGGAAACCATCTATAGAAACGCCCCTGATGCGGTGATTGTAATTAACAGTAAAGGAAATATTGTAAAATGGAATCCCGCCGCCGAAAAGATGTTGGGATGGCAGGAAGAAGAAGTACTGGGCAAGGTATTGAATGAGCTGATTGTACCGGAACAATACCGCCAGCAGCACATTGATGCAATGAAACACTTTTTGAAAACCGGTACCAGCCCCTTGTTGAATGAAACCATTTACCAGCAGGTATTCACCAGGGATCAATCGCCGCTATTGGTGGAGTTTACCGTATCGCCTGTTCAGTTAAAGGACGATTTTTTATTCATTGGCTTTGTGCGGGACGCCACAGAGAAAAGGAAAGCAGAACTGGGGTTGAAAGAAAGTGAGGAACGTTACCGCTTATTGACCAGTGAAGTATTTGAATACGCCATTGTGCTGCTTACCCCAGAAGGCAACATCAGCAGCTGGAATGAAGGCGCGCAAAGAATTACGGGTTATACTGCGCAGGAAATAACAGGGAAGCATTTTAGCCTGTTATACCCTGCAGACAAAATAGCGGAAGGCGCTCCCTCACAAAAACTGGCAGCCGTTAATGTGTCGGGCCGGGTAGAAACGGAAGGATGGCGGTTAAAAAAAGACGGCATGTTATTTTGCGCCAATGTAATAGTCACCGCCTTAAAAAGGGATGGTGAAATTATTGGCTATTCAAAAATTACCCGCGACGTTACCGAAAGGAGAAATACAGAGGAGAAAATAAGACAGTTAAACCTGGAACTCGAACAGCGGGTAATTGAACGCACCAATGAGCTGCAGGAAAGTGAAAAGAAATACCGTAAACTTTTTGTTAATAACCCATTGCCCTTATGGGTAATTGAACTTCCCTCGTTAAAATTTCTTGATGTAAACGAGGTGGCACTGGCCAACTATGGATATTCACGGGAAGAATTTTTGTCGATGACAGCTAAGGATATTCGCCCAACCGAAGATAAAAAACGTTTCTTGTCTTATGACCATTCTTTAATGCGGGGCATTAGTAATGCAGGCACCTGGAGGCATATGAAAAAAGACGGTAGTGTTATTTATGTGGATATTAACTCCCATGAAATGAATTTTGGCGATAAATCGGCGCGGCTGGTATTATCCATCGATATCACCGACCGTAAAAAAGCAGAGGAAAGACTTGACTTTGCATTGGATGCCGGACAGATTGGGATATGGGAACTTGACCTGTCTAATGATACATCCGTAAGAAATATCCGCCATGACCAGTTGTTTGGATACGAGGAAGCCATCCCACATTGGGGAATTGACGACTTACGCCGACATATTCATCCCGACGACCAGGAAAGCTTTAACGAGGATTTCACCAATGCCTTGACAACCAATCATTGGGTAATGGAAACAAAAATAATATGGCCGGATAACTCTATCCATTTTGTATTAATTAATGGTAAGGTGATTAACGACCAGGCGGGCAAAGCGGAAAAAATTTTAGGTACCGTAGTGGATATCACTAAAATTAAACAGGCCGAGGAAGAAATAAAAGAGTTAAACAACGATCTTGAGCAAAGGGTGTTAGTTAGAACAAGGGAATTGAATGCAGTTAACAAAGAACTGGAGGCATTTTCCTATTCAGTGTCGCACGATCTTAGGGCTCCATTGCGGGCCATACACGGGTATTCGCAAATACTTGTAGAAGATTATAAAGAGAGATTAGATGTAGAGGGCAACAGGATACTGGACAGGGTAATGTTTAACGCAAAAAAAATGAGCGGGCTAATTGACGACCT
This sequence comes from Chitinophagales bacterium, assembly GCA_038330815.1. Taxonomy (GTDB): domain Bacteria; phylum Bacteroidota; class Bacteroidia; order Chitinophagales; family Chitinophagaceae; genus Ferruginibacter. The sequence continues at coordinate 4,844 of JBBQOJ010000202.1, forward strand.
GCTGGATTTTTCGCGGCTTGGCAAGAAAACCATGCACAAAACAGCAGTGGCTTTAGACACGGTGGTAAAAGAGGTGATAGAGGAATTGACCAATTCCAGCAAATACCAGGCAAACATTACCGTGGAAAAGTTAGGTACGGCAATTGTAGATGAAGTGTCTATCCGGCTCGTTTTTCAAAACTTGTTGCTAAATGCAACCAAATACTCGTCAAAAAAAGACAATCCCCAGGTATTGGTGGGGAAAATGGAAACTGAACATGGAACCACGTATTTTGTAAAGGACAATGGCGCCGGGTTCGACATGACCTATTATGACAAACTTTTTGGTGTTTTTCAACGTTTTCACCGGCAGGAAGAGTTCGAAGGCACTGGTGTGGGGTTGGCCATTGTACAAAGAATTATATTAAAACACGGCGGGCAGGTTTGGGCGGCATCTGTTGTAAATGAAGGCGCTACTTTTTATTTTACACTTCAATAACCTTTAAAAAATTACGAATGGAACAAGTCCAATCCCTGGAAATTATTTTGGTAGAAGATGATATGGGAGATGCAGAACTCACCATTCGGGCACTAAAAAAAAATAAAATGGTCAATAATATCGTGCACCTTAAAGACGGTAAAGAGGCGATCAACTTTATTTTTGCCAGGGAGGAATACGCTAACCGGGAGGTAAGCCGCTTTCCCAAATTGGTATTACTCGATCTAAAAATGCCGGGCCTGGGTGGCATTGAAGTGCTGCGCATACTAAAAAGTGATGACCGCACCAAACAAATTCCGGTAGTAGTACTTACCTCATCGAAAGAACATCCAGATGTAGCTGAGTGCTACCGGCTTGGCGTGAACAGTTACATCGTAAAGCCTGTTGAGTTTGAAAATTTTTCAAAGGCCGTAACACAAATTGGATTTTATTGGTTGTTGTTAAATTATCCGCCACAGGCGTAACACTTGGTAACCGAAAAAAAACTTATGACTAAGCGAATAAAAATATTACACCTGGAGGATGTGGAATTTGATGCAGACCTTGTTAGCCGGGTATTAAAAAAACACAAATTAGATGCAGCAATTAAGGT
>JBBQOJ010000203.1:0-5890 GCA_038330815.1 Chitinophagales bacterium
AGTGGTAATTTAAAAAAATTGTTAACCGCCTGCCAACTATAAAACTTTCCCCATATTGGGCAATCATGAAGCTTTTACCTGTTATTTTTTGCAGGTATCCGTAGTCGTTAGATGTGCAAGAGGAGATTACCGGAACGGCGGCCGCATATCTTTGCTGTACCGTGGAGCTAAATTTCGCTGCTACTCCGGCAAACGGTAGCATTTTATTCAGATTATATTAAAAAACTGGGTAAGATAACTGACCGTTACTAGATATTACTACCTATGTTGGTGAGCTCAAAATATTTTACATCAACATAGATCAACGATTATACTTTACCCCTATCTTTCCTGTATTCCGCCAGGTTAAAAAATACAACAACGTATCACCGGCCGCTGGAAATGCAGCATGGCAATACGTTGCTTTTTTATTCTAAAATTTATTTTCAGCGGTGTACGCTTAACTGAAACACCATAAAGGCAACAGGCTGCATGCCGGTTAACTATTATAATACATTAATTCAACTTATCTGCCATAAATTCTATCAGCCTTTCATCGCTCATTTTATTAGAGGTACATTCGGCAGTTGCCAGGTTTTTAAATTGCGGCGTATCCTCCAGGTAATGTATAAACTGTTCCTGCGCCTGGCCGGTACCGGTAACATGCACCAGGGTGGCATTTTGCAGGTAAGTAGCAATTTCCTTAAAATATTTTACTTGCAGGGTTTTCTCTTGGTTGTTGCCTGTTTTTTCGCTGGAGTTTGAGGAATTAGCTTCCCCATTTACTACTCCCAACATCTCAATATTCCCCCCTTCTTCCAGTCTTCCAACGATTGTTGCCTGTTGTGTATCCATCCATACACCTATTTGCTTTTTATTAGCCATATTTATTTGTTTAGTGGTAATAATATGGCCAAGAACCATACCGAGAAAATCCAGATATCCTGGTTTTTAGGGCCGTTGTGAATGAAAAGCACAGTTTTAGTGAACGTCCATCACATTTAGGCCCTTCCCTGATGCCAACAATAGATTGTCAAAAATTTCACGACCTTCCGATGATGAAAGCAATTATTATTAGCATTCTTGCACTGTTGTTTGTTAAAGGTACCATGGCCCAACATAAGCCCGCGTATGTATTGTATAGTGCAAAAGGGAAAAAAGTATCCTATGGTAAAATGATTAAAAAATTGGTTAAAAATGACATCGTGCTAATTGGTGAATTTCATAATAATCCCATCAGCCATTGGCTGGAGTTAGAAATAACCCGCGATTGTTTCCAGCAGCGCAAATTGGTGCTGGGAGCCGAAATGTTTGAACAGGATAACCAGCCCGCATTGGATCTTTACCTGCAGGGTAAACTCTCCCCCAGGGGCCTGGATTCAATGGCCCGCTTATGGAGTAATTACACCACCGATTATGCGCCGTTGGTAAATTTCGCCAGGGACAACCAACTCCGCTTCGCTGCCAGCAACGTGCCCCGCCGGTATGCTTCGATGGTGTCGAAATATGGTTTTGAAGTATTGGATACCCTTACTGCCGCCGAAAAATTATGGATGGCACCCCTACCTATTCACTATGATGCCAACCTGCCCGGATACAAGCATATGATGACGATGATGGCCGGGCATGGCAGTGCGAATATGCCCAGGGCTCAGGCGCTAAAGGATGCGACGATGGCCCATTTTATTTTACAATACTTTGTGCCGGGCAACTTATTTATTCACTACAATGGAAGCTATCATTCTGATAATTACGATGGCATTGTATGGCACCTGCGGCAACGCAATGCTGCTTTGCGTATTGCCACAGTGACTACCGTTGTGCAGGCGGATATCCACCGGTTACTACCCGAAAACAACAACAGGGCAGACTTCATTATTTGCGTGGATGATGATATGACCACCACCTACTAACAATAGCCACCGGTAAGCAGGCGTTACTCCGCCAACTTTAAAAATGCACTGCGCCTGGGGGCTGGCATTACTGCATCTTCCCCCTTTATTGCTTTCCATATCACTTCACTAAATATAAGATCTGGTACCAGGTCTTCCTTTGAAAAGTCGAAAGTTCCGCTTAACAATGCTGTTGGTGAAGTACTGGTATTTTTATCATTTAAATTAACGGAAACAGGCAGGGCCTTAAACCGTGTATTATCAGGGGTGGCGGTAAAGCTTCGCCACATGGGTGTTGCTGCGGCATCGTACTGGCTCATGGGTGGCAGCCCCAGTATTAATTCCATTGTGCGTAACATCGCCGAGGTGGAATACATCGTGTGATCCACAAATCCACGTTTAACAAACGGGCCTGCTAAAAATGCCGTGGTGCGATGCGCATCCACATGATCAGGGCCATTTTGCGCATCATCCTCCACAATAAAAACGGCACTTTCCTTCCAAATGGGACTGTTGGAAAGATGCTCGATAAACATACCCACTGCCAGGTCGTTATCAGCTACATGGGCAAAGGGGGTAGGACTACCCAGCCGCAGGCCTTGCGTATGATTATTACTGAAGCGCAGGGAATTAAATTGTGGTACCGCGTTGGCGGTAATTAGTGAATCAAACTCCCGGCGCCATTGATAAAAGCGGCTGGTGTCCATTACCGATAAATTGTAACCAACATAATAGGGACAAAAATGGCCTTCCAGTACCGGGATATTGGCCTTGCCATCATCGGCAAATTCACCATAGGTACGAAAGCTTACACCCGCCCGTTGGCAATAGTCCCAAATAAAGCCTTTGGTGGGATTGGCAATGGCCTGCTTCCCTTCACCAGGGTAGCTGCCGCCCCTGCCACCGTAACTTGTTACCCAGTTTTTTTCAAGGTAATCGGTAGTGCCGGCAGCAGTGCTCCAGTTATGTCCATCTGCACTTACTTCCCCATCGGCATAAAAATTATCCAGCAATACAAAGTCGCTGGCCAGCTGGTGTTGATTTGGGGTGATATTTTTACCAAACAAAACGAGGCTGGTATCGCCATTGCCCTCCGGCATATCACCCAGCACCTGGTCGTACGTTCTGTTTTCCTTGATGATGTAGAAGACATACTTTATTGGTGAAGGGTCGCCCACTTTCATGGGAATGGGATTACCTTTTTCACCGCCTGCATTCAATTCCCGCTCCTTGGTGTAGGTAGTATTAGTATACACCGCCTTCGAATAAACGGCCAGTTCGACAACAGAGGGTTCTTTTATGATGGACAGGGTACCCTTCATTAAACCACCAATATAGCCGGCCCTTACCTGCACGGAAGTATCACCAATATGCCGTTCTATGGTTTGTGTCCTCTTCAGCGGATTAGGGCCTTCGGGATTAGCGAAGGAAGAAAAGCCCTTTCCATTGGATACAAATATTTTTTTACCAATTATTTTTATATTGGTGGGGTACCATCCCACCGGGATAAATCCTTTAGAACGGCTTTTGCCCGGAAGGCTAACATCGAATACCGCCAGGCAATTATTATCAGCATTGGCCACGTATAGTGTTTTTTCATCGGATGATAAGGCCAGGCCGTTGGAAGTGGAGCCGGCTGGTGCATCGGGGTAAAGGGCGGTATTCAATTTTTCCACCACTTTGCGTTTCGCCAGGTCAATCACAGATACACTGTTGTCGTTGGCAGTGGCCACATATAAATAGGTGCCGGCGGCATTCAGCAATAATTCGTTGGGATTATCTCCCACCGGGATGCTGCCAGTAGTCGCCCTGTCCCTGGTATCAAATACTACTACCTGGTCGCCACCCCATAACGAGATATACAATTCTTTTTTTGAGGGCGACAACTTGCAGGCATAGGCTTCATGCCCCAATGGTAGTTGCTGCACAATGGATTTGGTAACCAGGTCGATGATGTACAACGAATTGTCTTCCTTCGTTACCACGTACAGCAGTTGGGCTGCATCATCGATATCTATGCCGGTGGGGGAAATTTTTACCGGCCATTTTTTTCCCAGCACAAAGCTATCGGCCAGTTTCAATTTACTGTTTATGATGCCATACTTCAGTATCTTATTGTCATTACCCCCGGAAGCATACAGGAATTTTTCATCGGCACTAAAAACCAGTCCATACCAGGCGGTAGGTATTATAAGGCTATGCAATATTTTCTGTGTTACGGGGTTCACCAGTTGAATGCTCTGTATGCTTTGTCCATTATTGGTAACTGCCAGCAATTTTTTGGAAGCGGATACTGCCATGTTTAATGGGAGATCTCCCAGCGGAAGTGCATCGCCAGCGGGTGACAACTGCCATCCATTGGGCAACTGCACCCTTTTCTTGTTTAACTGCTTTGCAAGCGGACTGTTGTTTTGTGCCATTACACTAAAAGAGAAGCACCATGCTGTTATAATTACCGGGAGAAATTTCATAAATGGTTTCGTTTGATTGCGTTTGTAAGCTGCCTTATTTTGTACCAGTTAAGGTAACTTAATTCTTTGAGCTGGCATTCTTTTTAAAATCGGTCATCGGTATGCAGGATACTCCCCACTAGCTATAGGCCTAGCTACTGTTGGAAAGCGTACTAAATACAACGTCACCGTCACAACGGCTGCGAATATAACAGTTGCATGTTACCGAATCTTTACTAAATGAAGGTGGCCTGTTTAACCAGCAGTTAGTCCTGTTGTACTGCCGCCATGGACCTATTTCCGTTTTAAAAAATGAAGTACTTAACCAATCAATTGCAGCCGGGGGGAATGAAGGTATTGATGAAATAAATTCGTATACGGGTAGCCGTTACTAACAAACCATTGCAGTATTGATGGAAAGTAACGGAGCAACAATTATTAAATTGATCAGGAGGTTTTCTCTTCCAGGTATTTGGTGAGTTCCACAATAATCTACCCTTCCATTTACCCTTCCACCTGGCCGGTATTATCTTCTACCAACCGGATATTTTTTACCACTGTACCCAATTTTGCATGGAGGGTTGACCCCACATCGAGTGATTTGGTAAGCAATACGCTGTTGCCCTTTTATTCATGTACACCTTACCGAAAATATCCTCGTCAGCCATTTATGCCGGAAAGTCTATCTCAACCAATCCCACTTTTTAAAATTTTTTATGGAGCAGTTGGGTTTTACTTCGCTTGAATACAATAACCAGGAAAGGATGAAACTTGCCAGGGCAACTATTGGCAGAATAGCAAAAAACGTTCTCCCTGGTGAGTGTGGATGTGGATTTGCAGATGTCAATTATTTTATTCGAGTATTCAAAAATATTGCAGGATCATCCCGCGGGCTTACCAGGGTGGTATGCAAAGAACAAATTAACCCACCACCTTTGTAATAGCCCATTTTTAAACCCGAAAATATGCCCCCAGCTAAAATGAATACAGGCTAACAATTTGTAAATCAATCAAAATATTTCCGGTACGTTTTTTTGTGCAAAACTTTAGTAGTGATATCAAAAAATAATAGCAAAAAAGTTTGCAAATGGGTGGTAGGCCGTTGTACATTTATACCATGATTGAGAAGCAAAATTTGTAAAAGGATCAGCAACTCAAGCAGGAGCATCAGGTTAGTAAGTATTACCAACTAAGCAATTAGAAAGTAAGAAAACCAATTTGGTGCTTTTTTTTATGCCTCGCTTCATCCGTATTAATTTCATATATCAGCCCTGCAACGGGGTTACTACCCCTATCGCCCAAACCCATTAAAGGGGTGCAACAAGCCGTAGTAAAATAATTACAATAAAATCATTGAACATTTTACAGCCTAATACCCTGATCATTTGCACCTTTACATCGTTATTCAATGCCAATGAAGACCTCTGAAACCCCTGAATAAAACATGACATCATGTTGTTTGATAAACCTTCAGTAGCTGAAGGTTTATTTTCTGCCTGCGCCGTCCATATCTTCTGACAATCCAAATTACCCGGCGATGTGTATATTTATAACCACTTTAAATTATTC
>JBBQOJ010000204.1:0-5886 GCA_038330815.1 Chitinophagales bacterium
GAGTACGGTAATACTGGAAAAGTTGCCTATTTAAAAATTTGATTATATTTGCGCTATGTACAACGCCTTAGGCAACTTCCTAAGGCGTTGTATTTTTTTTTCTATTTACTATAAAAAGCATGTTATATGAGTGAAACGAATTACGTAAAGCAAGAAACATTTGAGCAGATGAAAGAAGAGCTTCACCAGATGAAAAGTGTGGAGCGACCAGCTGCCAGCCGCGCAATTGCGGAGGCAAGGGAAAAAGGTGATTTGAAGGAAAATGCTGAATACGATGCCGCCAAGGAGGCACAGGGAATGTTGGAAGCAAAAATAAAATACCTGGAAGGGGTAATTGCCACGGCCCGCATTTTGGATGAAACCAATATTGACACCAGTAAAGTATCTATTTTAACTAAGGTAACTGTTACCAATGTGGGAACTAAAAAGAAAGCTACCTACCAGATTGTATCTGAAAAGGAAGCAGATCTTAAACTGGGAAAAATTTCGGTTACTTCTCCTATCGGAAAGGGGCTGCTCGGTAAAAGCATCGGTGATGTTACTGAGGTACAGGTGCCTGCCGGCGTATTAAAATTTAAAGTGGAAAATATCACCTTATAAAATGATTGCTGCTCAAATTTTTTAACCCTTCCTGAAGAGAGGGGTTTTTTTGTTTCGTACATTTACGAAAAACCATCACCCATGACCATTTTTTCGAAGATCATTGCCGGGCAGGTACCTTCCTATAAAATAAAAGAAGATGACCATTTTTTTGCATTCCTGGATATTGCACCCATGGCGAAAGGGCATGTTCTGGTAGTGCCAAAGCTGGAAACCGATAAATTATTTGATTTGCCCGACGAATACCTTTCTGCCCTGCTGGTATTTGCGAAGCCAATTGCCCACGCCATTGAGCGGTCTTTTGATTGTGATCGTTGCGGGATTTCGGTAATTGGGCTGGAAGTACCTCATGCCCATGTACACCTTGTACCAATTAATTCCGCCGAGGATGTAAACTTTACCAATCCAAAACTTAAATTAACCCCGGCACAGTTTAGTGAAATACAACAAACTATTGTAAAAGCAATGGCATAACCAAATTAACCGGGTGGTAGCTTTACATTGTGTATGAGGAACAGGTTATTTTTTTAGGCGGGCAGGGTTTTTCTTTAAAAAATCATCCCATCCGTTCACCTTTGAACTACCCGGTGAAACCAGTGTTTTTTCCTGGAAATAATGGCACACTGCTACCGCCAAAGCATCGGAGGCGTCGTAGTACCTGGGATCGTCTTTAAAATTAAGGAGCCGTTGCAGCATCTTTAACACCTGTTCTTTACTGGCATTGCCATTACCGGTAACAGATTGCTTCACTTTTTTAGGAGAATATTCGGTCACATTTAATCCATGGCGCATGGCTGCTGCAATCGCTACGCCCTGGGCACGCCCAAGTTTAAGCATGCTCTGTACATTCTTGCCAAAAAAGGGAGCTTCAATGGCAAACACGCCTGGTTTGTATTTTATTATCAACCCACTTACCGTGTTGTAGATTAACTGGAGTTTTTTATAAGGGTCATCCACTTTACCAGGTTTCAAAATGTCCATCTCCAACAGCTCAATCGTGTTGCCCGTAATTTTTATAAGGCCATAACCCATTACCACGGTACCAGGGTCAATGCCTAAGATGATGGTTGATTTTATTGACAAGGATGTTTAATTTAATAGATGTCCATGATGGGCGTTTTCGCACAAAGGTTATTTTCGCAAAACAAAATGTTGTATCCATTTGCCCGGTGGTGGTGCTGGCATGTTTTTACCTCTCAAACAATCACCGGTAACTTACCAGTTGCTGTACAAGGTAGCGGCAAAAGTAAGGAAACAATACCTTTACTTATCTTCACCGGGTAAAGATGGGATTATAAAAGAATGCGGTTTGACTAAAAGTTTTAAAATATTTATCAATTATTTTTTTGGGCCTGCGCTATTCCTGGTGATATCCTGGAGTTTATATCGGCAAATCAGCCATCAGCCCGATCTTTTGTTGAGGTGGGAGCAGATCAGCAATAGCTGGAAAAATTGGAAAACCTGGCTGGTCGTTTTGTTAATGCTTATTAACTGGGGTATAGAGTCCAGGAAATGGCAAATGCTCGTAAACCATGTGCAGCATTTTTCGTTTATAAGGGCCGTTAAGTCAGTATTGGCAGGATGTAGTGTAACCATGCTTACCCCCAACAGGATTGGCGAATACGGCGGAAGAATACTGTATGTAGCCGAAGAACACCGCATCAAAGCGATTTCACTCAGCCTGGTGGGTAGCATCAGCCAATTACTGGTTACCATGATAATGGGATGTATCGGAATGTTATGTTTAAGGTATTTTTCACATAATAATATACAAGCAGTCACCATTTTACCTGAATTTTGGGGTAATATGCTCATTTACCTGAGCACAGGGTTAACCATCCTCCTGCTATTGTTTTATTTGCGTTTGGGTTGGTTGGTAAGAACGATGGAAAGGGTACCCACTTTGCAGAAAGTAGTTAACCATATCAGGGTGTTGGATGAGTTTAGCGACTGGCACCTGGTGCAAATCCTCCTGTTGTCGTTGCTGCGGTACCTGGTGTTTGTTTTTCAGTTTGTATTGTTACTGCAGGTAATGCAGGTGGAGATACCAGTTTGGTTGTGCTTTATGCTAATGACGGTCTTTTACCTGGTGATGGCGGTGGCACCCTCCATTGGATTTATCGAACTTCCGGTGAGGGTGAGTGCCAGTTGGGTAATTTTTAAGTTGTACACCACCAATGAATTGGGCGTTGGAACGGCCTCCCTGGGCATCTGGATGGTAAATATTGTCATACCGGCAGTGTTGGGTAGTTTGTTAATTTTAAGTATTAAAATTGTAAAAGAAAGATGAATGTAATTATAAAGGCGGCAGTGTTAATGGTGGTATTGTGTGGGTTCACTCAAAAAGGAGAGGATCCTAACAATACCTTTTGCGGTATAAAAAATACTGCCTTTAATGCGGGGGAGGTTATTACCATGAAGGTATTTTACAATTCCCTGGGTATGTATATTGGCGCAGGAGAAGCCACTTTTACAACCAGTTTGGAAAGATTCAACGGAAAGCCCACCTTCCATTGTGTTGGGGAGGGAAAAACTTATTCCTTCTTCGATAATTTTTTTAAAGTTCGCGACCGTTACGAGACTTATATCGACACGGCCACCATGCTTCCCCTTAAATTTATTCGCAACATCGACGAAGGCGGATATAAGAAGTACAATAACGTAACCTTTAACCATACGGCGGGTACTGCCGTTAGCACCAAGGGCATATTTAAAACATCCAATTGTATCCAGGATGTTATCAGTGCAATTTATTATGCCCGAAACATCAATTTTAATAAATATAAGCCCGGTGATAAAATACCATTTGATATGTACCTGGATGATGAAGTTTACCACCTGTATATTCGGTACATAGGGAAGGAAAATGTAAAAACACGTTATGGTAAATTCAGGGCCATTAAATTTAAACCGTTGCTTATCAAGGGTACCATATTTGAAGGGGGAGAGAAAATGACGGCCTGGATCAGCGACGATCCTAACCACCTCATCCTGCGCGTGGAAAGTCCGATTGCGGTAGGCAATGTTAAGGTAGATATGTATGGCTATAGCAACCTGCGGTATCCGCTTACCTCCCTGGTTGGTTTACGGTAGTTAACAACTGCCGGGGTAAATTTGGCAGTGTAGATGGTTTCCTTACCGGTAGGGTCATTTTTTTAGTGCATGCTCATTTTCCTTTATCCATGTGGTGTGTATGGCCTAAAGTCATTGCCTTCGCGGCCAATAGGTATAAAGTTGTTGGCGGTATTAGTGAATACCAGCCTGGGTCTTTCGCGATACCAATGTTATTCTCTTTCCATCCATTCTTTTAGGGTGATCGTTTCTTTTGCCCTTATGCCTTTTGAAGTCATTTCCAGTGTACAGCATTCATGCACCGGATCATGTTCAAAAAATAGCGAGCAATCATTTTCCAAGGCCCATAACAGGAATAGTTTTTTCTCGGTGAGGGTAGTGAGTGGCCGCATATCGTAGGCCATTACATAGGGCAAGGGGAGGTGCGCAACAGAGGGCAATAAATCTGCGGCAAACACCAGTGTTTTCCCATTTACTTTCACCACCGGCAACATCATTGCCGCTGTATGGCCATTCGCAATAATAAAGGATAGCGCAGGCATAACAGTAGATGGATGGATAACAACAGCGCCGGCAGAATCATCCGATTTTTCTCTGGGCAATGATACCATTTTCAATTGTCCGCACGCCCGGATGGGCAAAATATTTTCTTTTAAAAAGCTCGCCTTTTCACGGTCATTCGGTACGGTTGCCCAGTTCCAGTGATGTTCATTGCTCCAGTAGGTGGCATATTTAAAAGCTGGCAGTAGTTGGTCGCCTACCCGCAAAATGCTTCCCCCGCAATGATCAAAATGCAAATGGGTGAGTACAACATCCGTAATGTCGTCGCGGGTAAAGCCATGCTGAGCCAACGATTTATCCAGGGTATCATCACCATGTAAATAGTAATGCCCAAAAAATCGGGCATCCTGTTTATCACCCATGCCGTTGTCGATCAATACCAATTGGTTGCCCTCCTGTATCAACAGGCAACGCAATGCCCAACTGCACATATTATTTTCGTCGGCCGGGTTTAGTTTGTTCCAGATACTTTTTGGAACTACGCCAAACATGGCACCACCATCCAGTTTAAAGTGACCGGCATTAACGCTATATAATTTCATCGTGCAGTTGTTGAATTTACCATTATCACAAATATCATTCAATGCAGTTTATAAATCCCCCATAAAAGAAGGGCATGTAATAAAAGCAACTATACTTTGCTGATAAAAGAAGGGGTTAGTTTTTTTTGTTTGGCAGCTGTTAACAGTAAAAGAAAAAAACCGATAATAAAAAACACCACCAGGGAAAGAATAGAATTACGGATGGTACTGATACCCTCAATAAATCCAAAGGTAAAAAGACCAATCACTATTGCCAGCTTTTCGGTAACATCATAAAAACTAAAAAAGGAGGCAGTGTCTTTGGTTTCAGGCATGAGTTTGCTGTAGGTAGACCTGCTGAGTGACTGAATACCGCCCATCACCAATCCAACCAGGGAAGCGATGATATAAAAATGGGTTTCGGTGGTAATAAAATAGCCGGCAATACACACGCCAATCCACAGGAGCACGGTAAAAATCAACACCCTGATATTACCAAAAACGGCAGATAACTTCGACATGCCCAAAGCGCCGCCAATAGCTACCAGCTGAATAATCACGGCCGTGATAATGAGTTTTTGATCTGGCAGTTTTAATTCCTTGATGCCAAAGTCGATGGCCACCAACATCACTGTTTGTACACCCATGCTATAAAAAAAGAAGGCAGACAAATAGCGCTTCAATACCGGCATATGCATTACCTGGTCCCACACAATTTTTAATTCATGAAACCCATTTACAAGCACATGCTTTTTTGCGGTACGCTCACTTTTTGGGCTGATGGGCAACACATTGAAAGTGATTTGTGCAAAACAAACCCACCAGATGCCCACCAGCAGGAAGGTTAGTTTCAGCGGTAGTGTGCTGTCGGGCATGGCAATTACCAATCCAAAGCCAATCATTTGCATCAATACGCTGCCCAGGTAACCCAAACTGTAACCCTTGGCGCTAACCCGGTCGCGGTCTTTTTCTATGGCAATTTCCGGCAGGTAAGAGTTATAAAAAACCTGGCTGCCATAAAACCCAATGCCGGCAAACATAAAACACAGAAGCCCAAGTGTTATATTATCCTTGTCAAAAAAATACATCAGGCAGCAACTGAGTGCACCCAGGTAACAGAAAAACCGCATAA
>JBBQOJ010000205.1:0-5876 GCA_038330815.1 Chitinophagales bacterium
AATACTGGCCACCCAGGAATATTACTTCGTCTCCCTTTAACAGTATCTCGTTGCCCCGGATGGCGACAATCAGGTCAACATTTAACTGCATTTCCAACCGGGTATTGTGTGCAGCAGTATGGCCCTGTGGGTTACACTGTTCTGCGGTTACTCTTATAAAATTCATTAGTATAGGTTTTTTAAATTTTTACCACGTGGCAATTATCTCTTCGCCGCCTTTGCGCTTCCATTGTTCGGTCGCCTATCTGCCATTTGCAACGGCTTCCCGCAAGGGTTGTCATGCCAGCCATTATTATTACTGGGGCAAGTCCTTGCAGCCGTTTAACAACCCACGGGTAATGGCAATTCCTTCCTCCCCTGTCATTGCTTAAAATCCGCCCGTTTCATCGTACCTGGTGCCATATGGTCGCCCTCCGTGAAATTGTAATTTACAAATTTGATATTTTTCAATTCAGTGAGGGTATAGGTGGTGGACGACATATAACCAAGTGCCCCGCTACTGCCCATTTGTTGGGTAAGCACGGTACTTTCCGGGATGGCTACATAAATGGTATCATTGGAAATCTTCCTAAACGCTAATGTAATCCCCTCCCAGGAATTATTAATTTCGCTAATCAGTTTACTGGCCGTGAGGGTATCGGGATTTACAGTTCGTTGTCGCTTCACTGAAATAGCTCCTTTTACCGAGTCATACACGGGTGACCAGATAAGATTTCTGAATGTTACCGGTGCTTCAATAGAAGGAGTTTCCCTTTGTTCGGTAATAAAGGTGGTGTCGTACGTTGCTTCCACCGGCTCACTGCTGTTATTACTACAGGAAGCGAGTAAGGCTAAAAGGGTAAAAAAGAATAAGGTGCGCATAGTATAATAAATTTTAGATGCTTGGCCTGGTTTACAAGCTGCGGTTACTTAAAGGTACTAAACCTGTTACAACCATGGTTTGGCAATCGGGGAAAAAACTATTTTCAGTAAAAGCAAGGTGGATGGCCTAGCAGCGCGGCTTAACAGCGCAAGGGAGAGCAGGTATATTATCCTGCGTTTGTTAAACGCTTTGTACGATATATAAATAGAATAGATAGCACAGGGACAGTCAGGCCATTAATAGTACGGAAGCTTTTAGAGTGGAATTTTTTTCACTTTCCAACGCCGCTCCCTTTTTTTCTCCAGCCAGGTAGCTATCCGGCCTTTAATTTTTAGTGCGCAAAGGAAGAGGAAGGAATAAGAGGATAGCCTACAACCATTATTTAACCGTATTTTCCGTTTTATATTTCAATTCCGTTTACATTTGTGCTTACAGGTAATTTAGAAATGCCCGCAGGGTGATGGACGAACTGTTTAGTTACTAAAAAAAGTGTATAGTGTTAAATAAGGTTAATAAAGTATCTGCCGCAGGTTTACTGGTTGCTTTGGGAATTATATATGGGGATATTGGTACTTCGCCATTGTATGTATTCAACTCTATTATCAAAAATAAGTTGATTGATGAGAGCCTCATCCTGGGCACGCTGTCCCTGATCATCTGGACGATTACCCTCTTAACCACTATCAAGTATGTAATAATGGTATTGAGGGCGGATAACAGGGGCGAAGGAGGTATTTTTGCGCTTTTTGCACTAGTGCGGCGCCGGCGAAAATGGCTGGTGCTTCCGGCAATGATTGGCGGGGCGGCCCTCCTTTCTGATGGTATTATCACGCCCCCGATTTCTATTACCTCCGCTATCGAAGGATTAAAGGAATTGCAGCAGTTTCGCGATCTCAGCCAGGATACCATTGTTTACATTGTTATTGGTATCATTAGTGCCTTCTTTTTCATGCAGCAATTTGGTACTGCCAGTATCGGCAGGATGTTTGGGCCCATCATGTCTGTGTGGTTTGCCATGCTGGCCACGCTTGGACTTATTCATATTTCAGATGACCTAACCATCTTCCGGGCCCTCAATCCTTATCACGCCATTAATTTCCTGGTCAACTACACCGAAGGCTTTTGGGTGCTGGGGGCCGTGTTTTTGTGTACTACCGGGGCGGAGGCGCTTTATAGCGACCTGGGTCATTGCGGCCGGGGAAACATCCGTATCTCCTGGATCTTTGTAAAATCCTGCCTGCTCATCAATTACTTTGGCCAGGGTGCCAGTTTGCTAAAATACCACGGTGGTGAAACGTTAGATGCGGCCACCATACAACTAAAAGGGATCAACGCATTTTATGATTTAATGCCGCAATGGTTTATTGTGCCCGGGGTGATTATTGCTACTACCGCAGCCATTATTGCCAGCCAGGCCATGGTAACCGGTTCTTTTACCCTTATCAATGAAGCCATGCGGCTAAATCTTTGGCCAAAATTTAAAATTAATTATCCCACGGAAGCCAGGGGGCAGATTTTTATTCCTGCCATTAACCTCATTTTATATATCGGCTGCGTAGCCGTAGTATTGTATTTCCGCGAATCGTCGAGCATGGAGGCAGCCTACGGCCTGGCCATTATTACCACCATGATAATGACCACCATTCTTTTTGCCAATTATATGGTATTGCATCGCGTAAAACCAGCACTTATTTACATCTTCCTGCTAAGCTATTTTATTATTGAAGTCAGCTTTCTGATTGCCTTGATGGAGAAGTTTTTGCACGGTGGTTTTATCACCGTGATGATTGGTTCGGTGATGTTTTCGGTGATGTATATCTGGCACCGGGCCAGGAAAATTAAAAACAGGTATGTTGAGTTTGTGCGCATGGAAGAATACATACCCAAACTGGAAGAATTAAGCAACGATACTACCGTACCAAAATACGCTACCCACCTGGTGTATTTAACAAGTGCCAATAATCCAAAGGAGATCGAACATAAGATTATTTATTCCATCCTTAGCGGCAAACCAAAGCGGGCGGATATTTACTGGTTTGTACACGTAGATACCATCGATGACCCTTATACCTGTGAGTATTCCGTTGAACACATCATTCCCAATGACATCATTCGCGTGGAATTCCGGCTGGGTTTCCGGATGGCACCCCGGCTTAACCTGATGTTTAAAAAGGTAGTGGAAGAGCTGGTGGCCAATCGGGAAGTGAATGTAACCAGCCGCTATGAGAGCCAGCAACGCAACAACGTGGTAGGTGATTTCCAGTTTGTAGTGATGGAAAAATTTCTTTCGCAGGACAATGACCTGCCCTTTTTTGAACGCATCATCATGCGGCTGTATTTCTATGTAAAGGAAATTTCGCTTAGTGAAGAAAAAGGCTTTGGCCTTGAACAAAGTAAAGTGACGGTGGAGAAATTACCATTGATAGTAGCACCCAGTACCAAAATTAAGTTGACCAGGATATACACGGACGAAGAGGAAGGGTAGGCAATTATCGGCGAATGTTGTTTTACTGCATATAACCCGCAACGAATAAATTGTTCAGGCCAGTTCCCTTACTGGTTAAAGCATCATTGGTGTTAACTGATGCTACTTTAACAGGCATGGATTTATGGAAGGCACGGTACATTTGATAATTGCTACATAGCCGGTTTTTAAATGTTAAGTGATCAATCCAGTTGCCATCCTTCCGTTTATTGCCTGCCGATGTGCTAAATTTTATTGCTCCCCGCTGGCTTTCATTTATTTGCCGTAATTTTTACTGGTGATCAAATTACCTGGTATAAAACTGCCGCCCGCTTTTGCTACATGTCGCCCACACTGATATATATTATTGTTGGATACCTGCTATTACTGCTGGTGGCCTACCTGCTGCAGGAACGGTTTATTTTTAAACCTGAAAAGCTTCACCAGAATTTTGAATACAAATACGATGCTCCCTTCCGTGAATTGTTTTTTGATGTAGAACCTGGCGTACGCATTAACGGACTCCATTTTTTTGTACCACAGCCACTTGGCCTGGTGCTCTATTTTCATGGTAACAGCAGAAGTATCAAGGGCTGGGCCAAGTATGCCACCGATTTTTTTCGATATAATTACGATGTGGTATTGGTAGATTACCGTGGCTTTGGCAAAAGTACGGGTAAGCGAAGCGAGAAGGATATGCTCAGCGATATGCAGTTTGTGTATAATAAACTAACGGAAACTTATGCCGAAAATCACCTCATTGTTTATGGGAGAAGTTTGGGCAGCGGGTTTGCTGCCCATCTGGCGAGTGAGAACAAACCGCGGTATCTTATACTCGATGCACCCTATTATAGTTTTAAAAAAGTGGTGGAAAGATTTTTGCCCATAATGCCCATGCAACTGGTGTTGCGTTTTCACATGCGTACAGATAAATGGTTGCCCAAAGTAAATTGCCATACGTATATCCTGCATGGTAGTAAAGATTGGCTGATCCCGATCCGCAACAGTGAAAAACTACAGGCGCTGCAACCCAGGAAGATTACCCTTATTCGCATCGAAGGCGGTGGCCATAACAACCTGCCCTCTTTTCCGGAATACCATAATTTTATCAGGGATATATTAAAGTATTAGGCCGATGCGGTAGGTTGGATGCCTGCTCCCGGGTAAAGGATGGTGGATACTTGATGCAGTTTATTGTACGTTAATAGGTAGTATTATTAATAGGTGCAAGATGTAGAACGTAATAAATATTATGAACCAAGCGAAATTGCTACTATGAAACGGCTGTGGCGTCGCACTCCCGTCCGAACGGCGTTCAGCCGGGCGGGCTTGTACTTTTTGTACTACACGGAGCACAGGGCAATTATACACACTAAATCACGACCTCAATAATAGGGTGCATTTATAATTGCCCCTGGCTGGTGAAGACACCAGCCAGGGGAGGCAGCCTTGGGCGGTGTCCCCACCGCCCACCTGGTGTAAATAGAAAGCGACAATTATAAATGCACCCCAATAATAACACCCGGGTGCTTTATTTTAACGACGCTTTATATTGTTGTAACAACCAGGTGTGTCGTAGAACTAAGCGCTAATTGTAACTTGCAGCTATGAATAAAAAAGTATTTCGTTGGATTAAGGTGATTGTATTGCTATACGCGGTTATTGGTATTGCCTTATATTATCTACAGGATACTATTTTATTACGCCCCGACGCACTGCCAAGAGATTACAAATACGCGTTTGATTTCCCCTTCGGGGAGGTTGAAATCCCCATTAATAAAACGGATACTATTAATATGATTCAATTTTACCCCACTGATTCAATTCGAAAGGGGGTGGTAATTTATTTTCATGGTAACAAAGGCAATGTAAGACGGTACCGGCGTTTTGTTACCCGCTTTACAAAAAATGGATATGAAGTATGGATGCCGGATTATCCTGGCTATGGAAAATCAGTTGGGACAATAAGTGAAAAGGCGCTCTACCAGCAGGCGGAGCAGGTTTATACCATGGCGGCATCGCGCTACCAGCAGGATAGCATCATTATTTATGGCAAGTCATTTGGAACTGGTATTGCCGCCTACCTGGCTTCGGTTAAGCGTTGCCGGCAACTCATCCTGGAAACACCCTATTACAGTGTTGCACATTTGTTCGGTTGCTATGCGCCCATCTATCCCACCACCCGTATGGCAAACTATAAAATGCCAACACATCGTTTCCTGGAGGAGGTATCCGTTCCCGTTAGTATATTCCATGGCACCAGCGATGGGGTAATTCCTTATCGCTGCGCAGTGAAATTGAAAAAGGTACTAAAGCCAACCGATCTTTTTGTAACTATTCCCGGTGGTAACCACCGTGATTTAAATGATTATCCGGTAATGAAACAAACGCTGGATTCGCTGTTGAGGTAAACACCCATTGGAGCACCCGGCATTACCCTATCTAATGCGACAGCAGTTCCCTGATGGTGTTGCAACTGTTCGGGGAATATACCTGGTTCTCATACATTACCATGGAGACCACAATAAAATACATCCGTAACAAGAAACT
>JBBQOJ010000206.1:0-5853 GCA_038330815.1 Chitinophagales bacterium
GTCTCCAAAATTTCATAAAAAATCAAGTAGTCTGTTACAATTTTTATTCTTTTGTTTTCGTAGGTCGTTCTTTTACCATTAAAAGGGTGAAGTATGAGAAGTTCTATTTTTTTTGCAAAAATAAGTTATCAAGTTTTTTACTAAACCATGAAGATTTATTTCTATTTATCCAATATTCAAGAATTTGAAACCACTCCGTTAATGCTCGTTTAGACCAAACTATTTCTTTAACCATTCATTAATAAGTTGATTTGCTTCTTCGTGCGTAAAGCTTTCCTTGTTTTTAATTTGTTGTCTAGCTTCGTCTATATCAGCTTTTTCTGATGCTGAGAGTACATAAACATCAGCATCATCTATTTCTATATCCAATAGCCTTGTTGCTTCTTCTAAAAGCACATTATCATCGGTTTGGCGAATCTTTTCAATCAATAATTCTTGAAGTTCTTGAATTGACATTTGTTATTTTTTACCAATTTTAATCGAATAATCTAAAAATACCATCATAATTCGGCACCTCTAAAAGCTTACCATCAACGTTTTGTATTGCCAACAGCTGTGATTTTGAAAAATGTCAACCCAGCGGTAGTGATGATAGGAAATGTAGTTCATTTCTTATCCTTTACTTGTCTTTAAAGTTATCGTTTTTCTCTCACGACTCAAATTCGTAGGGAGGGGGGGAAACATTACCGCCAACACCCGGGTAACCGGAAACATGCTTGCTTCTTAGCACTGCTAGTCACGGCACCTTCCCGCTAAATATGCAACAACCGTCACAGAGTTTTCGCCTGGGAAGTGGAAGGTAAAATACACTCAACATTGTAGTCCGCTCAGCGTCGGGGTTTCGCCAATAATTCCTTTATAAATGAAAATTTGTACTGCGAAAACCCCGCCGGGACCCAGCGCCTCACTCGTCGTTACTCAGGTGGCAGCATATGCTAAGATTGGGAACTTTTAAATGCATAGCAGTCGCCTCCTCAGCCGGCGGGGCTGCGTCATCCGCCGCGGCGGACGCAGCCTAATCATCTACTAATGACGTGACCAGAGAAAAAGAAGCGTCTTACCCGGGGACTGGTGGGAAAGGAAAAAAGGGTGCTTCGCCCGGTTGGAAGAGTAAAATTATTTGGATGGTTTGGTAAAAGGTTTAGTAAGCCTCGTCTTAAAAACGCCGATCAGGGCCCCACTGCCCTTCACCAATATGCAATTAGACTCCTCAAGGCTCCCTGCAGGGAACAGGCTGTATCCGCCGCGGCGTACGCAGTCTCATCTTTACTATCCTTTCGTTCTTTTTTGGAGCAAAAAAAAACAAGCGGGGACTGGTATTTAAATAAACTTACAGCCATTCGTTGGGTACAAAAGTTATTCATCTGCATTCCTTGCAGTTCGATAGCTGAAAACATATTCGCTCCGTAGCAAGGCGAATCCAGACAATATAAAGAATCATGTCATGATCCATCACAGAGACATCGCCTCGGAAGTAGAGGGTACGAAACACTCAATTTTGCAGTCCCCTTCAACGTCGGGGTTTCGCAATGAATAAGATATGGGTGGCAAATGGTTTAGTGAAAACCCCGCCGGTACTCAGGCATACTTGCCAGAAAACGAAATAAATGCAGGTAAATGCTTGTTAAAGGTGCAGAAACTTTTTCGGCAGCGTAAATAATGTGGCCAACAATCCGTTATAAAGCAAAACAAATCTTAATTTGCAACAGGTTTAACAGTCGTATATTTTATTAGTCAACTATGAAACGATTATTCAGACAACGTATTCTTTGCATCGCTATAGTGACCCTTTTTATTGCTTGTTCATCGGTACCGGCTTTGGGGCAACCTGGTCCTCCGGATCCGAGTGGTGACCCCGATTTACCAATCGATGGGGGCGTTGGGATCCTCCTCGCCGCAGGTATCGGCTACGGAATTAAAAAAATCAGGGAAGAGCGGAATAGGAAAAACCAACAGGCAGGAGATGGTAGGGCGGTGTAGTGCTTGGCCTACTTGCTTTATCGCAGTTGCCTGCGTTGCCGCCTGCCCTGAACCATTTAAGATTAACCCTTCCAGGTAACCCCGGAAGCCACTTTGCTAACCCCCATGATATATAATTTGTTGCAACAGGGAATATTTAATCAAATAAGGAGGTACTGCTTCGGTATAAGTTTCGCCTGCCTTTTGCTAGGTTCGTGTAAAATATACCAGCCCGCATACTATTTCAAAGATATCACCCGGGATACGGTAATCACCGGGTTTGAGACCACTACTCCTGCACTTGTTATACAAAAAAAAGACCTGCTCACCATTACTGTCTCCAGCCTGAGCCCGGTGGAAGATGCTTTGTTTACCAAAACAGCCGATGGTGGTGCCGGTGGGTACCTGGTGGATGGGGAAGGAAATATTGTCCTGCATAAACTGGGAAAGATCCAGGTAGCGGGGTTGAGCCGGCAACAGGTAAAAGATAAACTGGAAACCAGCCTTACCCCATATTTGAAAGAACCCCTCATCACCGTGGCCTTTGCCAACCACCGGGTAACGGTGTTGGGGGAAACCAGTTCGCAGGTGGTGGAAATGCCGGAAGAAAAAATACCCTTGCTGGAGGTAATGGCCAAAGCTAACCCCGTAACACAAAATTCGGCCATCGACCGGGTGCTGGTAATACGGGAAACACCCGGTGCCAAAGAATTTAAACACCTCAACCTGCAGTCGCCCGGTTTTATAACGTCGCCCTGGTATTTTTTGCAACCCAACGATGTGGTGATAGTAAAACCCAACCCCGAGAAAGTTGAAAGCGAAGCCAGGCGCATTAGGAACCAGTTATTGTATACCACCGTTTTATCAGGCATAACGTTCATCTTTCTAATAATTGACCGTATTTTTCGTTAACCGCAGCAACCGCATTTTATTACAATGAGTGAAGACCAGTTTTTCAAGGACAAGCAGCAGGCGAACATACTCTCCCAGGTGGTTCACCGCTTTTTGCCCTTTTGGCCCATCTTCCTCCTATTCACTGCCATCAGTATGTTCGTATCGATGGTATACCTGCGTTCGCAGAAAAGAATTTATGTAGCCGCCGTGAAGGTATTGCTGAAAGATCCGCAGAAAGGCGGGGATAGTAAAGTGTTGGATGCATTGAACATTTTCACTGAAAAGAAAATTATAGAGAACGAAATCATCGTGTTGCGGTCTACGTCCCTTATGCAACAGGTGGTGCAACAGCTCGACCTCTATGCTACCGTATACAACGATGGCAATGTACAAACGGAGGAACTATACAGTGCCAATGCGCCGGTCACCTTTGTCGCCTTATACAAAGACAGTGTAATCGCTGGGGGGAAATACCCTTTTGATATCGACTGGCAGCGGAATACCATTGCCATCAACAATAAAGTAGCGCCACTCAATTCCATTATCACCATTGCCGGCACCAAATACCTTGTTAAATCCAACCCGGCTTATAACAGGTCGGTAACCGGTAAAAATTTTTTCGTTGTGTTCAACGATGTGATCAGCGCTGCTTATGATGTTATCGGTACTTTAAATGCTACCCCGCTTTCCTATTCCTCCACCGTGCTCGACCTTACCATTGAAACCACCGTGCCCTCCAGGGGGATTGATGTACTCAACCTGCTTTGCCGGTTGTATAACGTGGAAGGCATCCAGGACAAAAATCAAATCGCTACCAACACCCTCAACTTTATCGAAGACCGGCTGAGTACCGTTATCCGGCAATTGGATAGTGTGGAAATAAATATTCAACAATACAAGGCCCGCGAATCGGTTACCGATCTTAGTGCGCAGGCAGCGGTATATTTTGGCAATGTAAAAGAGCTGGACGACCGTAAAACCCAAATCGACCTGCAAACAGAATTGCTGAATGAGTTACAACGGTATGTGAATAGTAAGGGGGCCAAACCGGGTACTGTGCCTGCCCTGGCCATGATATCCGACCCTACACTCAACGGTTTACTGCAACAATTATACACGGCAGAATTTGAATTGCAACGGGTAAGCGGCATCTCCGGCGAACAAAGCGAAACCTACCTGCTGGCAAAAGACAGAACGGAACGGCTAAAAACAGACATCCGGGAAAGCATCAACAATATCCGCAACACCTACCGTACAGAGAAGAGCAGCATCAATGCCAATATCGCGCTAAATAACAACCTGCTGATGCAGGTACCCCAAAAAGAACGGGGTTTGCTCGAGATCAGCCGCCAGCAATCTATCAAAAACAACATTTATACCTATCTCCTTGAAAAACGGGAGGAAACGGCCCTTTCTTCCGCTTCCACCACGGCCGACCTTCGCGTGCTCGAGCCAGGCTTTTCTTACGGACCCATCCGGCCCATTCCAAAAAATTTTTATATGATGGGCTTTATCGTTGGCCTGCTGGCCTTCATTTTATATGTGCAGGCTTTTGAACAGTTCAATAATAAAATCCTGTTTAGGTCGGAGATAGAAAATAAAACCACCGTACCCGTTATTGCCGAGATTGTGCAGGCAAAAAATAGTGAAACCATTGCCATCACCGAGGGGAAGCGTACCGTTATTGCGGAGCAGTTTCGTGCCCTGCGTACCAACCTGGCCTTTATGGGGTTTAACGAGCAAAACAAAGTGTTGCTGGTTACCTCCAGTATCTCCGGCGAGGGAAAAAGTTTCACCGCCATCAACCTGGCGATGAGTATCACGTTAACGGGTAAACGCGTGGCCCTGATGGAACTGGATATGCGGAAACCAAAACTCAGCAAGCGCTTTAATGTAAACCGCGATCCCGGTATCTCCACCTACCTCGTTAACAAGGCGAACATCGAGGACATCATCCGGCCCACCGCCTACAATAACCTCTTTATTGTTTCGGCTGGCCCCATACCGCCCAACCCTACCGAGTTGATCAGTAAACCTGAATTTAAAATTTTGATGGACGACCTTCAGCAACGCTTTGACTACGTGATTATCGATACTGCCCCCATTGGCCCGGTAACCGATGCGCAATTGCTGGCGCCTTACGCAAATACCACTATTTTTGTGGTAAGGCATAAAATTACTCCCAACGTGTTCCTGAGGATGATTGAGGGGTTTAAACAGGAAAAAAAGTTTAATAATGTGTGTATTGTTTTTAATGGCATCAAGCCCCGTGGCGTAGCCATTTTTAACTATGGCTTTGGTGGCTACGGCAATGGTTACGGCTACGGCTACGGTTACGGGTATGGTTATGGCTATGGTTATGGCAATGAAGGGGGAAGTTACTATGTAAATGATGCCTCCCACCCCGGCTACAAAAATTTATGGGGCGTTTTTGGCTACCTTAAAAATAAAATCAAGCCAAAGCCAAACGAGGACACGTAATATTAGAAAAGTGAGGATAAAAGATAAAATGATCGTGCACACAGGAGAAAATAGCACAGCATCGGGTAGCGAAAGCACCCCGGTAACGGGCAAGGCCCAAAAATAAAACCAGGGCCAGGGGGGAGGCAACGAAGTTCACGGCAATTTAAACGCATACAGTTACTAATTAATAAGGCAACGGGCAGGAGAGCGCCTGTATACCGGCAAATCCAGGTAGCCGGTAGGTAAGTTTTCCTTCCCGGAACGCCGCGGTGGACCTTAAAAAAAATCGTTGGACTGGTCAAACCATTGTCTTCGGTCATGTGACTGAGGATCAGCGAAGCTTTGTTATGTCTGAAAATAATTTACGGTGGTTTGTGGTGTATACCCGGCCCCGTTGGGAAAAAAAGGTGGTGGCCCTGCTGGAAGAAAAGGGCATAGAAAATTATTGTCCACTCAATAAGGTGGTAAAGCAGTGGAGCGACCGTAAGAAAGTAGTGATGGAGCCCATCTTTAAATCCTATGTGTTTATTCGCGTGC
>JBBQOJ010000207.1:0-5845 GCA_038330815.1 Chitinophagales bacterium
CAACCAGGGAATACAACAATCCATTACTGCCAGGAATAATTTTGTTACCGATCGTTCCTTACTGGTGCAGGAATTAATAAAGCAATACCAGGGGATGGCGCCGGTGGAGGCAGTGCAACGCAATATCGCATCGCTGAACCACGCCACCACCTTTACCATTTGCACCGCCCATCAGCCCAATATTTTTACGGGTCATTTATACTTTGTCTACAAGATACTCCACACCGTTGCGCTTGCAGCAGATTTGAAAAAGCAATACCCGGCATATGATTTTATACCCGTGTATTATATGGGCAGTGAAGATGCTGATTTGGAGGAGTTGGGGCATGTGTTTATAAGCGGCGAAAAATTGGTATGGCATACCAATCAAACCGGGGCGGTGGGGCGGATGACGGTAGACAAGGAACTCGTTCAACTGATCGATACTATAGAGGGCCAGGTTTCGGTACTGCCATTTGGTAACGAAATTATTTCGGTGATGAAGGCCTGTTATGAAGTGGGTACTACCATTGAGCAGGCTACCTTCCGCCTGGTACACCATTTGTTTGGTGAATATGGCGTGGTCACGCTGTTACCGGATAATGCGCTGCTAAAAGCTTCCTTTGCATCGGTAATAGAAAAGGAATTATTTAGCGGGTTTTCTCATCCTGCTGTGCAGGAAACAGTTTCCTCCTTTCCTGCTGGTTATAAAGTGCAGGCCAGCGGCCGGGAACTGAATATGTTTTACCTGTTACACAACAAACGCGAAAGATTTGAACAGGATGGTAATACCTGGAAAGTGCTCAACACCGAGGTGTCATTTAACGAAATAGAATTACGGGCCGAGTTGCAACTGCACCCGGAACGCTTTAGTCCGAATGTAATTTTGCGTCCGGTATACCAGGAATGGTTGTTACCCAATATTGCCTTTATTGGCGGTGGTGGGGAAATTGCGTACTGGCTCCAATTAAAAAAAGTATTTGAGGCCGTTGCAGTGCCGTATCCTTTATTGGTGCTTCGTAACTCCTTTATGTTTATTCCAAAAGCAATAAGTTTGCTTTCCGAAAAACTACAGCTCGGTTACCCCGATTTATTTAAATCACCTGCTGACCTTATCAATTACCTGGTTAAAAGAGACAGTGGCCTTCAACTGGGCCTGGATATGGAGCAACAACAACTGGCCGACTGGTATGATGCCGTTGGGGAAATTGCCGGCAAAGCACATCCTTCTTTGCAACAACATACCCTTGCCCTGAAAACACAGGCCTTAAAGAAATTGAAAGCACTTGAAAAGAAGATGTTGAGGGCAGAGAAACAGCATTTTGAAGCGCAGCAGCGCCAGGTACAAAAAATAGCCAGGGCCTTATTCCCCAACAATAACCTTCAGGAACGCGTGGAGAACCTGGTGCCGTACTACGCTAGCTACGGCAAAGCATTTATTCAAAAAATCTATGCCCATTCACGGGCATTGCAACCGGAGTTTGTTATTCTATCGGAACAATAACACCGCCTGTTTTCTAATGAAAAGTGTTGGTGGATTGCTAACCAGCCCACTTCCGGCATTCCAAGGGAACCAGGCATTTTTTATAATCAGCCTGGTTATTTATCAAATTCATTGGTGAATCCGAGCCGTTTTACATTTTTAACGCTTTCCATTACGATGTCATCCTGGTACTCTTTATAGGCCTCTAGTTTACCTGCAATGGAAGGGTCGTGCAGGGCCAGAATTTGCGCTGCAAGGATGCCGGCATTCTTTGCGCCATTTAATGCCACGGTAGCTACGGGTACACCATAGGGCATTTGCAGGATAGACAACATTGAATCCCAGCCGTCGATAGAATTGGAAGATTTTACCGGTACCCCGATAACTGGTAGAATTGTATTGGCTGCCACCATCCCGGGTAAGTGGGCAGCGCCACCAGCACCGGCGATAATTACCTTTAAACCACGCTCCCTGGCCTTACTGGCGTAGTCTCGCAGTCGTTCCGGTGTTCTGTGCGCAGACACAATCGTTAACTCGGGTTCTACTTCGAACTGGCGCAACATTTCTGCAGCGCCTTTCATAATTTCCAGGTCACTTTCACTACCCATGATAATGCCAACAAGCGGATTCATACAGTATAATTTTAGGCAAAGAACGGGAAAAATTACAAACCGCCTCCCTACTTTTTTAATTGTTTCCTTTTAAAATCCAGGCATTCGTTGCTACCCTTGTTAATCGCTGCAGCCGGCGGTACGATTATAAGGTATTAGCTTTACTATTATATGTTACTGCTACAGCGCAAGCTTAAATCTTACTATATTTGGTATTCCTTTTTAAATTATGTAGAACAAAATGCACGACCCTTTAAAAAAGCTTTCCTTTTTCCTATATCCTTTGGTGTTGATAGTGATCCTGCTAAGTTGCAAAAGCAAGGAGAAATCATCGGATAATAGATCAAAAGGCGACCAGCCGGTAATAGTCGACATAATAATTGCTGAAAAGGAGGCGATAACCAGTATTATTGAAGCCAACGGTACCGTTATTCCCAACGAATTTGTAGAACTAAGGCCGGAAGTGAGCGGCAGGCTGGTATACCTAAACCTGCCGGAAGGTAAGGACATTGTAAGAGGAACAGTGGTGGCCCGTGTAAATGACGCCGACCTGCAGGCACAGGTCGCCCGCAGTAAAGTGCAGCTTACCCTTGCCCAAAAAACGGTAGAACGGTTTCAGCAATTATTGGATGTAAACGGTTTAAACCAGGCGGATTATGATGCAGCGTTGAACCAGGCCAATACGCTGAAAGCCGATATTGTATACACCCAGGCGTTGTTGGATAAAACCATTATCCGGGCGCCGTTTAGTGGCGTGGCAGGATTAAGGCAGGTGAGTCCGGGTGCATTTGTTACCCCGGCTACGGTGATTGCCACTTTACAACAGCTAAGCGATGTTAAAATAGATTTCACCCTGCCGGAAATGTATAGCGGGATGATAAAGAATGGTTCCCTGGTGGAGGTGGAAGTGGATGCGGTAACAAAGGAAAGAGGCCGTGCCATGATTATTGCCACCGAGCCTGGCGCCAACACCAACACCCGTAACCTAAAAGTAAGGGCCTTGTTAAAAGGTGCCAAAGCCAATCCTGGCGCCTTTGTAAAAGTGTATATAAATGCGGGTAAAGGAAGGTCTTCCATAAAAATCCCAGCCAATTGTATTATACCGGATGATAAAAATAACCAGGTGATCATCGTAAAAAATGGCCGGGCTAATTTTGTAAATATTCAAACGGGTGTAAGGGAAGCCAATACAGTGGAAGTTACCAACGGATTGAAAGTGGGAGATTCCATTGTGGTGACAGGGGTACTGTTTGCTCGTCCAAATAGTATACTAAATGTGCGGGAAACAAAAACACTTGCCGGTATCACCAACGATGAAGATACGACCACAAGGTAAAAGCTGCAAGGGTATACAGGGTGGCTATCCGGCTTTTTCAATGAAAGGCGGGAGCAAGAAATAATAGCTATATAATGTTTAAATGAGGTGTACCATCGGGTGATGAATATTGGCCGGTATTATTTAAAAAAAGCAGGCGAATGCTGATTTACAAAATTTATCCCGTTTTGACCGCATGAATATTTCTGAATTTTCCATCAAGCGACCGGTTTTTGCCACGGTGTTAAACCTGATGATCATTTTATTTGGCGTGGTGGGGTACACCTTTCTCGCCGTAAGGGATTATCCGGCCATTGATCCGGCCATTATCAATATCCGTACGTCGTATACCGGTGCTAACCCCAGCATCATGGAAAGCCAGGTTACAGAGCCATTGGAAAAGCAGATCAATGGTATCCCCGGTATCCGAACCATCACTTCCTCCAGTACCCTGGGTAATAGCAATATCACTGTTGAGTTTGAACTGAGTGTTGACCTTGAAGCGGCCGCAAGTGATGTGCGTGATAAGGTAGGGCAGGCAAGTCGCAGTTTGCCACAGGATATTGATGCGCCTCCAGTGGTATCCAAGTCCGATGCCAATGGCGATTTTATATTAATCCTGGCAGTGCAAAGCCGTTCCAAAGGGTTGCTGGAACTAAGCGACTATGCCGAAAACGTACTACAACAACAGTTTCAAACCATTAACCAGGTAAGTGCCGTAAGTATTTTTGGTCAAAAACGCTATGCCATGCGTATCTGGATTGACCCTGATAAAATGACCAGCCACGGCGTTTCCTTTACAGATTTAAGAACTTCACTGAATACCGAGAATGTAGATATACCCCCCGGAAAGATTTATGGAAATAACACCGAACTCACCATCACTACCCTCGGGAGGCTCACCTCTGAAAAAGATTTTCGCGACTTGCTGATCCGATCCGACACAACTGGTATCGTACGCCTAAGTGATGTAGCAAGGGTGGAACTCGGGCCCGAAGACCTGGAGCAAAGCTGGAAATACAATGGCGTTAATGCCGTTGGTATTGTGCTGATACCCCAGCCGGGGGCTAATAATATCCAGATAGCCGACGATTTTTACAAGAAGCTGGAAGCCATTAAAAATACCAATAAGTCGGATATCGAAATGAATGTATTGCTGGATAATACCACTAATATCCGTAAGTCAATACATGAAGTACAGGAAACCCTGATGATTTCCTTTACCCTGGTAGTATTGGTGATCTTTTTCTTTTTCAGGGACTGGCTGATTGCCATAAGGCCATTGATTGATATCCCGATTTCCCTGGTGGCTACCTTCTTTATTATGTATTTCTCGGGCTTTTCCATCAATATTTTAACCCTGTTGGGGATTGTGCTGGCTACCGGGCTGGTGGTGGATGATGGCATTGTGGTAACGGAGAATATTTTCAGCAAGTTTGAAAAGGGGATGCCCATCCGGCAGGCGGCGGTAGAAGGTAGTAAAGAAATATTTTTTGCTGTGATATCCACCTCCGTCACACTGGCGGTCGTATTTTTACCGGTGATTTTTTTGGAAGGTTTTATAGGGCGTTTGTTCCGGGAATTTGGTGTAACCCTTGCTGCTGCTGTATTAATTTCCGCCCTGGTATCACTTACCATCACACCGGTATTAAACGTAGTATTAAGTCGTAAAAGCGCCGGCCATGGTAAGTTTTACATGAAAACGGAGCCTTTTTTCACCGGCATGGAGAACGGCTACCTTCGTTGGTTGAAGGTGTTTTTGCGGGTGCGTTGGCTCGCCTGGGTAATGGTATTGGCCTGCGGCGTCATCATTGCTTTAATTATTACCAGTTTGCAAACGGAGATCGCCCCCCTTGAAGACAGAAATAGTGTACGCTTTAACGTTAGTGCAGCCGAGGGTACCAGTTATAGCAGCATGTTAAAGATAACCGATGAAATTAGTAACTATTTATATGATTCTATACCTGAACGGGATTTTGTATTTGCCAGAACACCCGCTGGTGGCTCCGGTAATAGTTCGATGCCCCGGCTGGGGCTGGTAGAACCATCCGAGCGAACGCGGTCGCAGGCAGAAATCGCCAGCGACCTGCAGAAGAAGGTGCAACGTTTTAACCAGGCGCGTGTTTTCCCGGTGCAGGAGCAAACCATTGCCGTAGGTTCCGGATCAAGAGGTGGGTTACCGGTGCAATATGTTTTACAAAACCAGGACCTTAGCAAGCTCCGGGAGATTATCCCTAAATTTTTAGACGAGGCCCGCAAGGATAAAACGTTTGCGAATGTGGATGTAAACCTGAAGTTTAATAAGCCGGAGGTAGAACTCACCCTCGACCGCATCAAATTAAAGGACCTTGGACTTTCTTCCCAGGATGTAGTGTCCGCGTTGCAGGCTGCTTTTAGCGGGGGAAGGCTGGCCTATTTTATAATGAATGGTTACCAGTATTCGGTGATCGCCCAGGT
>JBBQOJ010000208.1:0-5840 GCA_038330815.1 Chitinophagales bacterium
TGCAAAATTATCTAAACGAATTTTGTTATAAATTTAATCGAAGAAAACATGGTAGAAAGTTATTTCATAGCTTCCTCAATGTGGCAACTTCTTACTCATGGTATGCTCATTGCACCTAAAAGCGGATAGTCATTAAAAAAATTATGTTTGATCCATCAACAACACAAAATTCAACTATTTGCTACCCTTACAACTAACCAGATCACTGAATGTTGTATTCAAATCCTCAAATTTGGATGATGGCTGGCGTGCTGTGGTTATTCACCCCTGCCCCTTGCCCATCCTACAATATCTCTGTGTATATTTGCAGCCGCTTTCATAAAGCCGGATAGCACCACTGCCGTTGAACGGAGCGTCGCAACGATGTTCCACCAGGGTAGGGTCGCTGGTGACAACCTATTTTTTATCTCCCTCGTCTTCTTGCAAGGAAAGGGGCAAACAATTTTTACATGTACCGTTCTCATACCTGCGGCGAATTAACCATTGCCGATGTGAAAAAAGAAGTTACCCTTAGCGGATGGGTGCAAACCATTCGCAAATTTGGCAGCATCACGTTCGTAGATCTCCGCGACCGGTATGGCATCACCCAATTACTTTTTTCCGAAGCGCTTAACAATACCCTCGATGCCAACCCATTGGGTAGGGAGTTTGTATTACAGGTAAAAGGTATAGTGAATGAACGCAGCAGTAAAAATGCACATATTGCTACCGGTGATATAGAAATCACCGTGAGCGAATTTACCATCCTCAATAAATCGGTGGTGCCTCCCTTTGCCATACAGGATGATACGGATGGTGGTGACGAACTGCGGATGAAATACCGCTTTCTCGACCTTCGCCGAAACATGGTAAAAAAGAACCTCGAGTTGCGCTACGCCGTTGGCCGCAGCACCCGCAATTATTTACATGAAAACAATTTCATGGATATTGAAACCCCCTTCCTCATAAAATCTACACCGGAAGGCGCCAGGGATTTTGTGGTACCCAGCCGCATGAATGCCGGCCAGTTTTATGCACTGCCTCAAAGCCCGCAAACCTTTAAGCAATTGCTGATGGTAAGTGGCTACGATCGCTATTACCAGATTGTTAAATGTTTTCGCGATGAAGACCTTCGCGCCGATCGGCAGCCCGAGTTTACACAAATTGATTGTGAAATGAGTTTCGTAGACCAGGAAGATATTCTAAACATGTTTGAGGGCTTGGTGAAGCGCATTTTTAAAGAGGTGAAAAACATCGACTATACCGAAGTGGTGGAGCGTATGACCTGGGAAGAAGCCATGTGGAATTTTGGGAACGACAAACCCGATATCCGTTTTGGCATCACCATTACCAACCTTAAATTTCCACAACATACCTTCCCTACCAAAACACCACAAGCGGCGTTAATTGAAGGCGTTTCCTTTGGCGTTTTTGATGACGCAGAAAGTGTGCTGGCCATCGCTATACCAGGTGGCACGGGCTATACCCGTAAACAAACCGACGAACTAACGGAATGGGTTAAACGCCCCCAAATCGGCATGAAGGGCTTGGTATTTATCAGGTGCAACGACGACGGCACCTATAAAAGCAGTGTAGATAAATTTTATCCTCCTGAAAAATTACAAGCCATTGCAACCGCCTGTAACGCAACGCCCGGCGATCTAATACTGGTATTGGCAGGAGCAGAAGAGAAAACCAGGAAAGCTACCAGCGATTTGCGTATGTACATGGCCGATAAGTTGGGCCTGCGCAAACCCCACGAGTTTAAATTACTATGGGTGCTGGATTTTCCCCTGTTTGAATATGCAGAAGACGACAACCGCTGGGTAGCCAGGCACCACCCGTTTACTTCGCCCAAACCGGACCACATTGACATCATGATCAATAACAACCCGGTCATTGACAATGCCGCGGAATACCTTGCCCATCCTTATGCAGGCATAAAGGCCAATGCCTACGACATGGTACTAAATGGCAACGAAATCGGGGGTGGATCTATCCGTATTTTTCAACGCGCTTTGCAGGAAAAAATGTTTGCAGCCCTGGGTATGGATGCCGAAGAACAACAGCATAAATTTGGTTTTTTACTGGGGGCTTTTGAATATGGTGCGCCTCCCCATGGTGGTTTGGCCTTTGGCTTCGACCGCCTCTGTGCCCTGCTGGGTGGCAGCGAAAGCATCCGCGATTTTATCGCCTTCCCGAAAAATAACAGCGGCAGGGATGTGATGCTGGATGCACCTTCCGGCATCGATGATAAGCAATTTGAAGAGTTACAGATTAAACTGGATTTAAAGTAATTGCTGGTTAAGCACTGGTAGAAATTGGCTTACGCTAAAAAGCAACTTAATAACGCCGGTTCTTTTTAATAAAAAAACCACATTTATAAATAGCCTTTGGAATAGGGCGTGCCCCCCCGATTGCATCGGGGGACTGCGGGCTTTACGCTGCAATCCCTCACGCGTTCATCCCGTTCACCACTAACTTCCGTTGTACCAGGGATAATTTTCTTACCCTTTCTTTTCACCCCTCGGCAATAATTGCCTAACTTGAAAATATGATCAAAAGCCAAATCCCCCTGGCAGAACGGCTTCGTCCCGCAACCTTAAACGAACTTGCGGGCCAGCAACACCTTACCGGCAAGGGAAGTATTTTGCGTACCGCCATCGAAAATGGAAAAGTACCCAGCATGATTTTATGGGGGCCACCCGGCGTAGGTAAAACCACCATTGCCAACATCATCGCCCAAACCCTGCAGGTGCCTTTTTATACCCTCAGCGCCATCAGTAGTGGCGTAAAAGACGTTCGCGAAGTAATTGAACACGCCAAAACCCAGGAAAATGTTATCCTGTTTATCGATGAAATTCATCGCTTCAATAAAGGCCAGCAAGATGCCTTATTGGGCGCGGTGGAAAAAGGCATCATCATACTTATTGGCGCCACCACGGAAAATCCTTCTTTTGAGGTTAACAGCGCCTTGCTCAGCAGGTGCCAGGTATACGTACTAAAACCATTGGATGAAACTGAATTGATGGATTTATTGCAACATGCCATTGAAACCGATAACCTGTTAAGTACCAAACACATTGAATTAAGAGAAACCGCTGCATTAATAAAAATTTCCGGTGGTGATGCCCGCAAATTATTAAACCTGCTGGAATTGGTTACAGAGAGCTTGGGCCACGACATTGTAATTACAGACGATAAAGTAATGGAGATTGCCCAGCAACGCATTGCCATTTATGATAAAGGGGGCGAGCAGCACTACGATATCATCTCCGCCTTTATAAAATCAATCCGCGGCAGCGACCCCAATGCAGCCGTATACTGGCTGGCAAGAATGATCGAGGGAGGCGAAGATGTAAAATTTATTGCCCGGCGGTTACTGATCCTTGCCAGTGAAGATATAGGCAATGCCAACCCCAATGCATTATTACTGGCCAATGCCACTTTTGATGCCGTTAACAAAATCGGCTATCCCGAATCGAGAATTATTTTATCCCAATGCGTTACCTACCTGGCTAGTTCCGCAAAAAGCAATGCCGCTTATATGGCCATCAACGAAGCCATTGCAGCTGTACAGCAACATGGTGATTTACCGGTACCCCTGCATATTCGCAATGCACCTACCAAATTAATGAAGAATTTAAATTATGGTAAAGATTACGCCTATGCGCACAATTATGAGAACAATTTTATTCCACAGGAGTTTATGCCAGGTGAACTCAGTGGAAAAACGTTCTATAAACCCGGCAACAATGCAAGGGAACAGGAACTACAAAAACATTTAAAAACATTGTGGAAGGAAAAATATGGTTATTGACCATTGGAAGGAAGTAGTAAATTGTACTGAGTTAATTTAATAAAATATGCCACCCATTACCCGAACGCTACTTGCCGCTTTATTATTAGTGAGTTTATTCTCCTGTCAAAAACAACTAGCAGATGCAGATGACGAAAAGCTGGCGGCAGCAACCTTGTTAAACCTCCCCTATGGCAGTCTTCCACTACAGAACATGGACGCCTACCTGCCGGCAGGCAGAAGTAGTAGCACTACAAAAGTAATGGTGATTATTCATGGCGGCGCCTGGATTACGGGCGACAAAGCCGATCTCAATGGCTTTGTGGATACCCTCCGCAGGCGTAACCCGGACTATGCCCTATTTAATATCAATTATCGTTTGTCGGATGGGGTAAACCACCTTTTTCCTACACAGGAAAACGATGTAAACCTGGCTATTGGGTTTATTAATAGCAGGCGGGCGCAATACGGCCTGTCAAACAAATTTGTTTTCATTGG
Organism: Chitinophagales bacterium; assembly: GCA_038330815.1. Classification (GTDB taxonomy): domain Bacteria; phylum Bacteroidota; class Bacteroidia; order Chitinophagales; family Chitinophagaceae; genus Ferruginibacter. Next base: position 4,277 of record JBBQOJ010000208.1, read on the forward strand.
TGCCAGTTCGGGTGGCCACCTGGCACTATTACAGGGGTACAAATATCCTGCACCTATTGCGCCAAAAGCCGTGATCGCTTTCTCAGCCCCCACCGATTTAAACGATATGTATACCAACCCGGCAGGTGGTCTCCCGGCGCTGGCCGACCTGCTTGCCACTGCCATCGGTGGTACCCCGGTACTGGCCCCCCTGTTGTACAGCAATGGCGGCCCCATTAATTTTGTTGGCCCGGCCACGCCACCCACACTATTGTTGCATGGCACTACAGATCCATTGGTTAGCAGCAGGCAGGCGGTGCTATTACAAAACAAACTGCAGTTAAACGGGGTGCCCAACCGGGTGATCCTTTATCCGGGTGCTGCTCATGTAGATACCTGGACCAATACTCAATTTTTCGATGCCTTTAATAAAATCGCTGAATTTTTAGCTACCCATGTTCAATGATTAATAAGGCGCCATCACTTCATCCTTTAATAATACTGTTAAAAGTATTCAGGCCCTTCAATTTTTACTAATTTTGACGCAATGCGAAATAAAATGATGGCCTGTTGTTTATTAATGACGATCGCTGTAATGGCCAGTGCACAAACGGCGGTACCAGTCTATTTTAAAGGGGCGGCAGAAAATGAAAAATCGGCCCTGCACCGGGGCATTATCCAAAATACCATAACAAAAAATTTATCACTGCCATTGTCGGCAGACACCGAAGAACAATGGATGGATGCTTTTTGGGGACTGGCCCTTATCCGCTATCAATCGCCCTGGGCCAATGGCAGGGTATCGCTGGCGGTAGATGCTGTTGCCACCACGGGTATTGCTTTTCAACGGGCCCTTATTGAATTATTATATACCAACTACCCGCAGCGCTTTCTTGAACCGGTTAGGGCCCTGGCAGTCACCACCAGCAATGCCAAAGTGTTCGCCATGTGTTGCGAATACCTGTTACGAAACAAAGTTGACTTATCCACCAGTATTCACCTTGCAGCCCGACGAAAACAATTGGTAAACAATGAAAAAGACGATGCCATTCTTACCCAACTCTATTACCGGTTAACACCAGTTTCACCAACCCCTGCTCCCCTTGCAGCTATTTTGCATCCCACTTTTTTAAAAGGGCATACGGTAATCTACAGCATGCAACGAAAAAACAGCGATTTTCCCGGCTTGGCCATAATCCGGGACACGGCAGGTATTTTTAGCAGGGATATCGCCGGTAATGTATTTGCCGTGCCGCAACTGGCACGCAGCATCAGCAACCTGCCGGGATACCTCACCAATGGCAATACGCCGCAGGGTATTTTCAGGATGTACGGGGTGGATACCAGTAAGAATTCGTTTATTGGCCCAACACCCAATCTTCAGCTCACAATGCCTTTTGAAACCAGCCTGCAACATTTTTTTGGCGACTCCACCATTACCGATACAAGCTGGACAAACACCTGGTACCAGCAGCTACTCCCTGCGACCCTCAAAAATTACCGCCCTTTATTTGAATCTTTTTACGCCGGCAAAGCAGGCCGTACAGAAATCATTGCCCATGGCACTACTATTGATCCGGCTTTC
>JBBQOJ010000209.1:0-5839 GCA_038330815.1 Chitinophagales bacterium
ACTTCAAAAATTTTCACTTACCAATGAACGGTTGCAGGACATCGGGGTGGTGCAGGCGTTTTCAAAAAATGTATACGATATATTGCGGCTAGGTGACCACTATTGGTTAGGTACCTCTGCTGGCATTGCTGTATATGATGCGCGGAAGAATGCCCTGGTGGCCACCATTACGCAGGCGAATGGCCTACCCGGTAATGTAGTGTATAGTATTGAGCAAGACATTGACGGCTTTATCTGGAGCGGCATCAGGCGGGCTGGTTACCATTAACCCGGCCAACTACGAGCTTAACATCATCCCTGCTTCCGCAGGTTTGCAGGCAGGAGAATTTAACGCTGCCTGTTCCTCCAGGGACAGTACCGGCAACCTATACTTTGGAGGCATTAACGGGGTAACCTATTTCAACCCATCCACTTTTTCTCTCTTCCGTTTTTCACCCCGCCCGTTAATTGAATCATTGAAAGTATTCAACGTACCTGTTCCATTAGGGGCCAATATTGTTTATACCCGCTCCATTGATTTGGAAAACTGGCAAAATTTTATCTCCCTTGAATTTGCCGTTACTAATTTCATTAATAACCAGGAATGCAATTTTAAATACAGGATGGTAGGCGTTGATACCAACTGGGTGATGGCGGGTAACAGAAACTTTGTAAGCTATACCAACCTGCGCCCGGGCAACTATTCCTTTGAATTGGCCAGTTCCAACAGTAACGGCGTATGGAGCCGCGACAACACTATGATGATGATCCACATCAATCCGGCCTGGTGGCAGGAAACGGTGGTTAAACTGTTGGCGGTGCTTTTACTAGCGGCGCTCAACACCCTGCTGGTAAGAAAAAGAATCACCTCCATCAAATACCATGCTGCTGTACGCCAGAAAATTGCCGCAACAGAAATGGCGGCGTTGAAGGCACAGATGAACCCACATTTCATTTTTCATTGCCTCAACAGTATCGATGCTTTTATCCAAAGCAATGATAAATACAACGCAACCCTTTACCTAATAAATTCGCTAAACTAATCCGGAATATCCTAGACAGCAGTAAACAAAACCTGGTACTTTTTGCCAGGGACATCGATACGCTGAAATTGTATATTGAGCTGGAAGAATTAAGAAGTGCACATAAATTTACAACGGCGTTAACCATTGACCCGGAGCTAATGAACAGCGATTATAAAGTACCGCCCCTGATCATTCAGCCTTTTGTAGAAAATGCCATCATCCATGGATTAAGAAACAAGGAACAAATGATGGTTTATTAACCATCCATATTGGCAAAACGAATCAACTGGTGATACATACAATTACCGACAATGGTGTGGGAAAAGTATTTTCCGCGGCCAGCAATTCCAGGAAGAAAAGCTCTTACGGGATCCAGATGAGTTTCGATAGGGTGAAACTTTTTAATAAATCCACCACTGCCTCGGTAGCCATCACCGATCTTTTTAATAATGGCAAAGCTGCGGGAACAAGTATACAGGTACATTTAAATTTTGTATGATGCAAAAAGCAATTATCATCGACGATGAAGCCATGGGCCGCCTGGCCCTGGGTGAAAAAATAAAAAATTATTGCCCCGAAATTGTGGTGGTGGCTGAAGCTGCCAACGGACGGGAAGGCATTGCCGCCATTGCGCAACATCAACCCGACCGTGTTTTTTTAGATATCGAAATGCCGGGTAGGAACGGTTTTGAGATGCTGAATCAACTACCCGATAAAAACTTCTACATCATTTTTACCACCGCCTACGACCGGTATGCCACCAAAGCCATTAAATACGCCGCCTTTGATTTCCTGTTAAAACCGGTGGACATTGAAGAGCTGAAAGTAACCATTGCGAAAACGATTTCCACCGCGAAAAACCAAATGCACAAGCAGGTGGAACTGTTACAACTAAATATCAGCCACCCCAGGAAACTGCCGAATAAATTGGCCGTGCCCACTATGGAAGGATTGTTGTTTTATAACATTGAATACCTGGAGAGCCACAGTAACTGCACCTACCTGCACTTCAACAACAAAAGCAAAATCATTGCTTCCAAAACCCTGAAAGAATTTGGAGAATTACTGCCTGAGGCCTTTTTTTTCCGGTTACACCATTCCTTTATTATTAATCTGAATTGTATGAGGCGGTATGTAAGGGGTGATGGAGGACAGGTAGAACTGCAAACCGGGGTTTTTATCGATGTATCGCGAAGAAAGAAAGACGAATTCCTGAAGGTAATTGGCTATTAAATTAATATTAGATGGGTGCCTAAGTTCACAAACAGGTAGCGGGCAAATTTCACCCAGCTAACTCCCCAGCACCTGAAATTGGAATACCCCTCCGATAATGATGGAGGGGCACCAGGTAGTTTTCAATCATCGGGCAATTGCTTTAAGTAATTTAGCTGAAAGGAATGAAAGTTACCTTACTGCTAAAATATTTCTAAGTCGTTGGTTAATTATATTGACAGTACAAACATGCGTCAAAAATATCAAAAGCAGCAGGGTGTTTTCCCCCCTTTTTTTAGCTTTTTTACCTTTTTAATAAAAACAGCGATGAAAATATTTTTTCAAAAACGGGGAAATGAAGTTGGTGTATACCCAAGGTACCATGCTTCTACTTTGACAAATAAAAAAACATTACCAGGATACGTTGTGGGGCGTCGTATTGGGGAGACTTTACAGTTCATTGATGGCACGGAACAATTGGTCGAGTTCGTATTCCGTTTTAAAAGTAAATTTCTTTTGGTCGGCTAACTCATTGATAAGGGCGGCATATTCAGGCAAGGCTTTTAACAAACCGGATTTATTAACATTGATACTTTTTATTTTTCCTGATTTTACATTGTATACAAATAGCCGTCATTCTGTTGATATTCCTTTTTCTGCGGACCCGCATAGGTATTTAATTCCTTCACTTTTCTGGTCTTGTAATTCAATAGCTGGGCCTTGGGCCCATCCGCAATTACCCGGTAGAGGCTCCCCTCATTTTTTGCTTGTATGTTGGGATAACCGGAGCGGAACAACACCATGCGTGTTGCACCTTCGTCGTTGTATTCCACGGTAAATTCCTGCACGGGGTCTACAAAGGCAAAATTTTGGTTGTTTTTTTTAAACTGCAGGGCATTGGTATTTAAATCGAACTGAAGTTCAAGATTTTTTTGTACGGTACCATTTTTAAACTTCACATCACCCTTACCCCACTGCTCTTTTAACAAGGGTGATCACGTAGTAGCCTTATTAACTTCTGTTAGTGGCCTGCCCCCGGTATCGTAAGCATTGGTGAAGGTTGCCTGGTTGTTTCCGGAGGCCGACATATCCTGTGCATGGATGTTTGATATTAAAGCAAAGAATACTGGAAAGATCAGTATCTTTTTCATACGTGGGAGAATTTTAGGCCCGTAAGATAATAAATAATAACCGGCTGTTCATTTCACCGCTCCCATTAACAAATTTGTAGCTATGTTTTAATTTTCCAGTTGCTGTAGCGGCCAGCTGACCACCCGCTATCGTTAGTCTTTATTGCTCTTGTTTTTACATCGTGTTGCTACCAGGTAAACCAGGCTGGCCAATCCCGCATAACATAATTATATAATGCATCATCCGGATACTGCGCAGCGATTTTATTTGCCAACTGCCATCAGCCGATTATTTACCTGAAATGGCGCAAACCAATATACTTTTTTATAATAAGATGTCAAAATGTACCGGTAGGATATCAAACTAAAAATAAGGTACAAACGCAAATTGGTTCAATGAATGCTTATCCGCCACTACGCTTCATCAACGTTAATGAAATACAAGCAAGATAATAGAAATTGATTGCACCGTCAATTGGTATCAAATTTGCAAACGCTCACCTGAATGCATAAAAATCCGTAAAAGGGCATTCTTTTTAATTAACATACTAAAAAAAACCATTATGAAACTTCATTTAAGTGTGGCACTGGCCGCAATTTTGATCGCAGGCACGGTAAGTGCACAATCTGTAAACGTTGGTATTAAAGGCGGTTTAAACGTTTACAATATCAATAACGACAACGGTGTATCCAATTACGATACAAAGCCCGGTTTTAACCTTGGCGTATTGGGCCATATCCATCTTGCACGTCAAATTGCACTGCAGCCAGAGGTTGTTTTTTCCACGCAAGGGGCAAAATTTAAAAACCAACAAGGTGTTGATACAAAAATCAACCTAAATTATGTTAACGTTCCTGTACTGGTTCAATACATGTTCGACAACGGCTTCCGTTTACAGGCTGGTCCACAAGTAGGTTTTCTTGCAAGTGCTAAAAGGAAGACCGGTAGTGTAGAAGTTAACACAAAAGACAATTACAAGTCAATTGATTTTGGTTTGTCTGCCGGAGTTGGTTACGTTCATCCTCCAACTGGCTTTGGTGTAGATGCACGTTACAATCTTGGTTTGAGCGATATTAATGATAACAATCCTACCAATATTACCTCTACCAACAGGGGTGTACAGCTGGGCGTGTTTTACCTGTTCAATCATAAAAATTAAGATCAAAACCACACTAACCTTATTTCAAAGCCGGCAAATTGCCGGCTTTTTTTATTTTTGCCATACCCAGCCAGCTTGATAAAATTACCTCGAAGCGTATACTTAAATGTTTACTTCATTACGGAAATGCCTACGGACCTGTTTAAATGGCTTTTAAATACAAACTCCAAATTCTCGTCTCCGCTTTTCTATTCATTCCCCAAACTGTGGTAAGTTGAGTAAATATCTACTCATACGACAAATTATTTCCACAATTGATTCATCGTGCTTTATATAAGAATTTAATTCACCAAAGGGGAAATCATCGTCATATAATTGCCTAATCACAATCATTGTAGCCAGCTTACCGATGTATTACTTTGTTGTTTAAAAATTTATCAACAATATAAAAATTACGTCATGAAAAAGTGGCTATTAACAGCAGTGGCATTTACTTACCTAAATGGCTATGCGCAGAATTGGGAGAAAAATTACGATTATGTTGACAACGGGGTTTGTGGTTTGTCGAAAGTGCAAAAGAACAATAAAATCGGCTACGTCGATAAAAACGGCGTTGAAATTATTAAACTAATGTACGATGACGGACTTACCTTTCACGAAGGCTACACACCGGTACGCAAGGGCACTAAATGGTTGTACGTCGACAGCACCGGACACCAGGTTACTCCACCACTGTATGAAGATGCCCTCGAATTTAGCGATGGCATGGCCGCCGTGGCCAAAAATAACTTATATGGGTACATCAACAAAGCGGGTGAAATGGTGATTGCCTGCACCTTTACCAACGCCCGCAGCTTTAGCGAGGGCCTGGCACCTGCTGCCAATGCCAAAGGAAGCTGGGGGTTTATCAATCCTAAGGGCGACTGGGTAATAAAACCCTTGTACACTTTCGCGGATAATTTTCAAAACGGCGAAGCCAGGGTAATGATCGGTAGCAAGGTAGCATACATCGATAAAACCAACCTGGTGATTAGGGAAAAATAACCAGGCGGAGAGGCGGCTCTATTGCCAATTGGTAACTTTTTGTTACCAGTTGGTATACTGTTGGGTAATCCCCCAGTACCGGCGCAATGACAACACCCGCAAAACTTCCCCTAACGGAGTCGATACCCGAAATATTTAAATGTTTTGCTTTTTCAATTCCTTCACCGCGTAATCGCAGGCCCTTGCGGTAATGGCCATATAGGTTAAGGAGGGATTCATGTTTGACCCGGAAGTCATACACGAACCATCTGTAATAAACACATTGGGCACCGCATGCATTTGATTAAACCCGTTTAACACAGAAGTGGCCGCATCCCTTCCCATCCTGGCAGTACCCATTTCATGATTG
>JBBQOJ010000210.1:0-5836 GCA_038330815.1 Chitinophagales bacterium
TAGTGGTTGAGAATTTATACCATAATGTTTTATTACAATTAGAAACATATTGGTAATTAATAGGGTCAGGCAAATCTCTTGTAGCACAAGTAAAATTATCAGTCTCTCCACGTTTAATGCCACTGTTAACCACACCCATATCATTAGCCTGGCTGAAGTGGTCAAACTTAGGCGGCCTTGCAGAAACAGAATCAAATAAAACAGCTACTTCTACCTGGCTGTTAGGGTTCATTGCGTATACATCACCATAAGCATTCCTGTTTTCTACCATAATGTAATACCGTGTAGGTGTAAACAAACAGGGAGGAATAAAAAATTCTATTTCTTCAGGGCCATTGCAATATTGTGAAGTTGTGCCGCCAGTATGATTACGGGTGATATACACAAGGCCTTGAGCCAACGTAGAATCAACTGCTCCAGTAGCTACTACCTGCGAGAAAGGTAAAGTTCCATTTACATCACTTTTGTAAATGGCGAAAGGTTGCTGGTTGATTTTATTGGGTGTTTTATTTTTTACACGAACCCTTACTTTACCTGCATGTTCAACCGTAAAGGTGTACCATAAATTTCTCCGGTCAATGGTGTATTGATCTGGTGCAGTGGCATTGTCTGGGTGTAAAACGATATTGTTTCCTGATTTATAAATGTTAGCATTATATTTTGACATACAAGCGGCAAGGTCAGGATCTAATGGTTGGGCACCCGTGGTGCAATAAAAGAAATCGTTGCTGGGCGCACGGGTGGCATCTAAAGGATTAACGTCTCCAGGTTTCCTATCTCTCCATGTACTGTCTGGGATTATAGCACCAAAATCATAAGCATTATTAGCATGATCAAAACGGCTGGTGCCAAGCCTGTCAACATAAATGTTTGGAGTAATCGGTAAACAAGAAGCAGAATATACTGCTGATCCATAAATAACTAATGTGTATATCCCGGGCTGGAGTTTACAAAACTCACTTACTTTATTATTTGTAAGGCAAGGCTGAAGCGCCGTATCTGTTTTTAAGCGGGTACTGTCAATCCCCCTCACATCAAAATTATACATGGACACTACAAAATCGTAAGGTAAAGCACCGACCTGCACATAAGCCTCTTGTGTAAGTTGGAAAACATAAAAGGAGACTTTTACATTTTCAGGTGCACAACGCTGCATATAATTTTTAATGAAAGTGGTATCCTGGCTGCAATCAAAATCCTCTCTGTTTAAAGTATATTTTTTACCAGTAACAGGGTATGCTGCGGTATGGCCAGTCTGCGGCCCCCACTCTAACTTGTACGGTTGGCCGGTAAGCGTATCTATAGACGCTTTGTAAGGTCGGTTAAATTTAGGTTGAGGACAACCAGTTGTAAGCCTGATATATATTCCGTTTTCAAGACCCACATCGGAATGTTGTATGTTATATGGATTAACTGGCAGCGGATTACTAAAGGTGGGACCCACTCCATAAGAAACAACTGTATACCATCCGGCAGGAAGCGCATCACATTGCCCTCCGGTTAGGTTTGTAAAGCACCTCCATTTAGTGCCCATACTTTTAAGCTGAAGTATTCCATCGGTCGCTTTACCAGAAAATAATGAATGCGTACCTGCGAAGTTCTTGTTATAATTACCCGAATAGTAATTGTAAAAGGAAACTATGGCAGGCTTGCTTAAATAGAACTGGCGATAAATTTGTTTTGTGGCAGGTACCGACCATGCACCAACACATGGGTTCACGCCATCAATCACAAGCGGATTATCGTGGCAGGTAAAAGTATCTGATGCACTCGTAGCTATACTATATATAGGATCAATCGCCTGCCAGATATCTCCCATATCCTGTGCTTTGGCCGGAGTGTTGTATTTGGTGATAGGTTGTGAAATTGAAAACTTAGTAGTTACTTCAAAACCAAGCCTGTTATCAAAGTTCGCCAACGTATATGTTCCAGGAACCAGACATGCATTTTGAGTATTACTGGAGCCTGAAAAACAACCTGAATTGGGTTGAAGACCAGTTATTTTTTGAGGATAGTTAAATGCTGACTGAGAAGTAGCCAAAGCATTTACATCTCCTTTGAAAATTTTAGAGGCGTGGGCGGAACTTAAGCTACCAGGCACAACAAATATCACGCTATCAGCCAAATTGAATTCCCGGTAAGTAACTTTGGTGAAAACCTGGTTGCTTCCAGGCTGGCAAATGTCATCGTCAGGAAGTACCGTGTTTGCACAACCCAGCGTATCTGCTTGAGCAGTATACGTTACCCCTCTTTGCAATGGCTGCATTATACTTGCACCATTTGCATTTATCTTCTCAAATCTACCCGGTGCACTGAGTGAAAAATTGTTAGTGGCTACTTCTGTTTTTGCAGTTATTTGCAATCTGATATACCTTCCTAAATCGGAAGTAGAAAGGCAAATACCTCCGGTACCGGTACCAAAGTTTCCAAAGTAATACGTATCATTTTTTTCAAGGGTGTCTCTTCCCATTACCTGTAGCACATATTCACCACTATCTAAACATTGAAAAGTTTGTGTATTTAAGAAAGTGCTAAGAAGATTTGTTGTATCTAAGTCATTACAATTATTGGTGAGTGGCTGTTTGTATAACCTCATTAAATAACTACCGCAACCTCCAACGGCATAAAAAGTAGCGGAGGTGCTGGTGGTTAATTTAAAAGTGAAAAAGGTGCTTAATTTATAACCATATCCATTCTTCACTACACCATTTACAGGCATCGATTTGGGGCAACTGTACAAGCTGTGTCGGCTATTGCAGCCAAAATAATCTGTTAGAGTTGTTGTAACACCATTAGTTGAATTTGTGGGCAACACACCTAAATTATTTGGTGTAGGAATACTGGCAATGGGTTGTGGAGCAGTAGTAGCAACTGTGCCATCCCACGTTAGCGCTAACCGCATTGTTTTATTATGATCTTTATGGTAGAGTAATTGCACTGTATAGGTTGTATTGGATTTTAAATCCCCACACCTATACATTTTATAATCGTAGTAATAACCATTGGTACGTAAACTATCACAACCCCCTTGTAATAATAAAGATGCAACAGGTGTTGTTCTTGAATTGCCTTCATAAATCCTGTACCCAACAGTATATTTAGGAGCAGTTGGATTGCCTGAATTATTAATATCAGCCAGCATCACATTAAACCAATCAAAATAAGCAGGCGTGGTAAAGGTGTGCCAGGTGCTTTTGGTAAAGTCTTTTAAAGAGCCATTTGGTAAACAATTTTCTGCAGCATTATCAATGGTTTGGCATTGCACCAGGTAATCGTGTAGTGTGTGTGTATTAATGTTGATGTTGGTGAACACCTGTGCATTTACTGGTTTGTCGTATTGGCCGCCGGATGTATCGCTAAGGTCAAGTGTAATGAAGATGGGGCCATTGGCATTGTTGTTACTCGTTACCTGCACCAGGTAATCACCTGCATCTACACAAGGGTGAAAGCTGCTACCAAAAATTTCTATCGGGCTAAACTTGGTGCTTATTTGTGGATCACCCGGAATGCATGTATTGGTTTTATAGACAGCGAAGCCCACATTACCTGCTTGTATGGCACTACCCGGTTGTGCCAGGCTAATGCGTGCTGCACGGGTAGTGGGCAAAGTAAACTTATACCAGATGCTTTTTTTATTAAGTCCTGCCACTATAATAGAAGGCGCAAATGTTTCGCCGGTTTGCAGGGTGGCACTTGTTAAATCTGTATTGGTTCCTGTAAACAGGCCCAGCCCAAAACCACCATTGGAAATAACAATTGGAATGGCACCACCACAACTGTCATTTGGAGGAACCGCCCCAACAACGGTTGTTATAAAAAAAAGAAAAATAAGGGAGGAAATGGTAAGCCGATGTTTTTTGGGCAGAGGTAATTTTTTTCTCATAAATAATTTCGTGGTTATTGGTAAAAAGCGGCTGGCTAAACAGGTAAACATAACATTTACGGGTAAACGAAAATGCAGGTACAATTTCCGGTAGTTAACTTACTGGTATAGGATAAATCGATCATTATGGATTATAATTAGTGGGGTGATACGATTATAATAAATGATCGATGGAATGTACACAATTTGTAAAAATTGTTTACTGGTTAAAAAGTGGCTAAATTTTCATAAGAGCAACTAAAATAATAACAGTTGTGAGGTAATATTCAAAATCATTTCTCATAAGCAAGAATAGGCATTTATTTATATACTTACAAAAACTATATGTTGGTTTTTTTTAAATAAACGTTTTTGTAGAGATATTTAGTCTAGGCAAAAATTGCTTTTTTAAGAAAATAATGCTGCAAGGGTGTGAGGAAAAAATTAGATTGAAAAGTAGGAAGCGCTAGTGGCGGAAAGATTTAAGTAAAGGCAGGTTGCGGGTGTTTGGGGTGATGAAATTCGCATGCGGAAGGCATAAAAAAACGCTCCGGTTGTTGGAGCGTTTTTTTTATAATTTGATTTCTTCATCGCTGTCGTCAAAGAAATGAAACTCAGTCAGGTGATAATTGGAATTAGACAATACCTTAATCTTCTGTTTGTATTTCCAACTCCATTTCCTGCGCTTCGAAATAAAGCCACTAGTGAGGAAAGTAAATAATATTGGATTTACCTGGATGGTTAAGCCTTTATGCTTTTGCATAATAAGATAACTGAGGTTCTTTTCTATTTCATCTTCGAGTATGAGGGTGGATGAAATTTTACCACTGCCATTACAACTCGGGCAAATTTCTGAAGTGTTAATATTCATCTCCGGCTTCATCCTTTGCCGGGTAATTTGCATAAGGCCAAATTTGCTGATGGGCAATACGGCATGTTTGGCGCGGTCGGTACGCATAAATTGCTCCATGGCATCTGCCAGGCGCTTTTTATTTTCCATCAGCTTCATGTCGATGAAGTCAACCACTATTATACCACCCAGGTCCCTCAGCCGTAGCTGGCGCGCAATTTCTTCTGCGGCTTCCAGGTTGGTTTCCAGGGCATTCTGTTCCTGGTTGTTGCTAACGCTTTTGTATCCACTATTAACATCAATTACATGCAATGCTTCGGTGTGCTCAATAATCAGGTAGGCTCCACTAGGCAGGTTTACCGTTTTACCAAAGGCGGCTTTCACCTGTTTGGTAATGCCAAAACTGTCGAAAATAGGCGATCCATTATTATAATAGGCTACAATGTCTGCCTTTTCAGGGGCAATCTTTTGAATATAACTTTTGGTATCAGCGAAGATGTTTTTATCGTTTACCACAATGCGATTAAAATCCTCATTTAGCAGGTCGCGCAGCATACTATTGGCCTTGCCCTGTTCACTTAATATTTTTGATGGCGGGGCAGCATCCTTTAAATTAGCCTGGATGGTTTTCCAGGTTTGTACGAGCGATAGCAGGTCGTCATGTAATTCAGCAGTATTTTTACCTTCTGCAGCGGTACGCACAATAACACCAAAGTTTTTAGGTTTTACCGCTTCAATAATTTTATGAAGGCGCTTTCTTTCATCACTCGAATGGATTTTCCTGGAAACGGCAATAATATCATTGAAGGGAGTAATTACTACAAACCGGCCGGGAAGCGATAATTCGCAACTCAGGCGTGGGCCTTTGGCTGCAATAGGTTCCTTAAGTATCTGTACCAATACATTGGGCCTTCCACTAAGCACTTCTGCAATTTTACCTGTCTTTACAATTTCAGGCTCTACCGTAAATTTGCCAAAATCGTACCCTTCCGCAGTTTTATCATTGATTGAAATATTGGTAAATTTCAAAATCGACTTAACATATGGACTCAGGTCTGTATAATGAAGAAAGGCGTCTTTTTCAAACCCTACATCCACAAATGCCGCATTCAATCCCGGAATAA
>JBBQOJ010000211.1:0-5829 GCA_038330815.1 Chitinophagales bacterium
AGCCAATGTATTGCTCAACCCATTTTTTAATCAATACCAATTCAGCCTGGTCCAACTCCGTGGAACTTTGCATCATCCATAGGCCTTGTACCACTTCCATTAACTGAATGGTATCAATAATACCAATACCGCGGCCTGTAAACCGGCCCTTAATGGCCTGTGCGTATAACAGGCTCGGGTTCATCCTTGTTGCTTCGTTTATAAACCAGGCCCGGCAATGCAGCATTGCATGTTGAACATATTTGGTGTTGCCTGTTAACTTATAGGCGGAGGCCATTGCGCCCACAATACGACTGAACCTCACCATTGCCTGCCGGTGCGCCACGAAGTTATCGGGGTTGGTTACGCCATCTTTCTGAATATAGGGGCTATCCGCATGTGCAGGATTGGGCCACCAATAATCGCCTTCACTAAAAAAATCATGAATGCCACCGCCGCTCCGGGCAGCGTGGCTGGCTGTAACGGTAACGGGTAGTTGCAAAAGAGCATGGTCTGCCGCAGCGATTACCTGCTGCCGAAGCGTTTGAATAATCTCCCTGGAAAAGTCCCCTGGCGGCAGCCCCAACCTTTTAGAGACGGAGCAACTCAATAACAGGAAGCAACCAAACGCCAACATGGTACGCATACTTTTTATTAAACATGATAATGAATAACAACCAACTGTTGCAATATATTTAATCCACTATAAATGCAACAATGCCACTGGCAGGCCCGCTATCGTGGCACTCACCACCGAATTACCCTTTGATTGATGAACCCTTATTATTGCCCGGCCATTGTATAACTGCAGGTAAGCCGAACCGGTAGCGGTTCCCTGGTTCTCAATCAACCGGCCGTCGCCGGTAATACCAAACCTAATCCAGTTGGCGGCATCCATGCATTGCAACTGCTGGTCATCGAGAAGTTTTACCTGCAATGTAATAATGCCCTTTTCCTCACTTACTTTTTCCAAAACCAGCCTGGAAGGTTTATTCCAAACACCTGCCTGGTAGTTAAACCGAACAGTATCCTCCACCCGCATTTTTCCCTGGCGGGCAATTACTTTTACGGAATAGGTGCCGGTATTCATTGGAATCTCCCATCGCAATCCCGCGGCCGGAAAATCACTAGGTAACCGTCTTTTTATACCCGCACTTTTATTATTTACAAACAGTTCTGCGGCCTCGCAATTGGAATACACTTTGATCATTTTAAGTTCCCCGGCATTTCCCCAGCGCACCGGCTGTCCATGGCCGGCAATATGCACCATCGGGCTGGTGGTCCAGTAGGATTGAAAAACATAAAAGGCTTCCTTCTTTGTAAAGTCTCTTTCCACCACGCCTTTTTGATTTACATAAGGCACTGGATTATCAGGACGAACGGGGGTAGAAAAATCTTTGAAGGGCCATTGCGCGGTACCGGTTAGCCAGGGCATGGTGAGTTGCTCCTTTAAATGCCAGTCGATTAAATTACAAATATAACTTTCGCTCCAGTCGCCATCTTTCGACACCCTTGCGGCACCACCAAACAGGGAGGCATCACCTGCCCGTTCATCTGCGGCACCCGCCCTTCCCACCTGCTGCAAGGCCTTATCCGGATTTTCAGAAAAACGGCCGGCATGGCTGTCGCCGCCCCACTCCACGTGTAAAAAATGGTCTACCGTTTCAAAAGCAGCTTTGGAGATTTCCTTGTATTCGGTGTAAATTCCACGGTACCATCCTGCCCAGATAGAAGGTGAATAAACGTCTACAATATCCTTACAAAATTCACAGCGGCGGATGGCGGTTTTCCTGGAGGGATCCAGGCGGTGGGAAAGTGCATTTAGTGATTGCATAAAGGCGCGGATGGCCAGGGTATCAAAAGTGGGAAAATCTCCCGGCCAGTCGTTTTCATTGCCCAGGCCCCATATAATTACGGAGGTATGATTATAGTGCTGTTCAATCATATTGGTCAGCATCCGTTTTGCCTGCTCCTGGTAGGTGGCGCCCCCTAATCCGCCACGGCACCAGGGTATTTCCTCCCAAACCAATATCCCAAGGCTATCGCATAGTTGTAGTATGTACCGGGACTGCTGGTAGTGGCCGAGCCTGATAAAATTTACGCCCATAGACTTCATCATCAGCATTTCGGTACGCATCATGCTATCCGTCATGGCCTGCCCAACGCCGGCATGGTCCTCATGCCGGTGGGTACCCTGCAACAACAGGCGTTTGCCATTCAACATAAACGGCCCCTTCTTAATAAATTCAGCTTTCCTGAAACCGATCTTTTCCTTTTGCGTGCAGGTGTTCCCGTTAGCTGTAATACTAACTTCCAGTGTATACAATAGGGGCTGACTGGTACTCCACATTACGGGATTGCGTAAGGTAAACGGAGAAAAGTTAATTACCGGGGGTATTGTACCCAGGGTGGTATCGACCTGTTTTATCAACTTCCCCAAAGGATCCAATAATTTAAAACTTAGCTGTGCTGAGGATACCTGCGTTGGGTTATAACACCGGGTGGAAATGTTCACCCTGCCCTGTTTTCCCATGGCGTCCACGTCCACCGTTGCAAAAACTTTTTCAATAGATAACGGTGGGGTATATACGAGGTTAAGGTGGCGATAGATACCGCCATATAAATTAAAATCAGAAAGATCGGAAGGGATCATTTCCAGGTCGCGGCTGTTATCCACCCGGATAGACAATGGCACTTTGCCACCAAAATGCTCCCGGCAAACGGCGGTTTTCCTGAACGCCGCCGCTGCGTTGGTAATATCTACCGTCCACTCATCATACCCGCCGGTATGCTCACCCACTTTGGTGGTGTAAATGTACACCGCTGCTTTCTGCCCCACCCCTTCAAAATGCAGCAGGGTACGTCCGCCGTGATAGGGATCAAGCAGTTGAAGCCAGGTACGGTACCAGGCGGGGCCCTGGTAATAATTAATAGCCGGATCCACTGCATCAGTGGCATTGTAACAATGCGGCAGTTGTACGGCAGACCAAAGGGGCACTTCCTCGGGGTTGCCTTTTTTTACCGGGCGAACAGCTTCCCAGATACCGCCGAGGTCGGAGCGCAGAAATTCCCAATCACCTGCCAGCCTGGTTTGCTGCTGTGCGTGTAGCAGCTGCCAACCAGTTAAAATAGCAATAATCGTTAACAGCGTTTGTCTCATGTTGCGAAAGGCAGCTTCTTTACAATGAATAAGAGAACCAAATATATCAGTTAGTTTTTAAACCGCGCAGGTAACCGGTCAGCTGATTTCTTTCCGTTGCAAAAAACAAGCTCCGGGAACGGTGCCTGTAGCAACTATCTCCATTCTGGTGGATAACTTTTCGGGAATTTTATTGCTTGTAAACTTCTCCCGGCACCATGCGGCTACTTTATTGCAGCGGATTATTGATAAAATCGGTTAGGAAACCAGCTAGTTTGCATTAATTAGGAGGGTCCGAATCAGGAGGAAAAAATAAAAAACGGAACCCTGTTGCCATCGCTTACCATTGTTTCTACTTGGGTATAAAATTAGGTAAGGGGTAGGGCACCCGCTTTATCAACAACCTTAAACAAACCTGGGATTAAAACGGGTATGGCTACCCACCCAATGAGTTTCGCTTAATTACGAGGCTGGGGATTTTTATATGTTTCATACGGCCCTCCCGGAGGAGGTTGGCGGCCGTAATACCCATTTGTTTAAAATCTGTAGTGATCACGGTGATGTCCAGCAATTCCTTTAAGGCAGGTTCATTAAGTGAAAAAATCCCGATATCAGTTCCAATGGTTAATTACGTGGCTTTAATGTTCCTGATCCGTGTCGCCAGTTCCAATTCGGTGATGGCGATATAGATATTGCCCTTCTTCACCACATGCTTATTCAGGACCTCAATAATGGTATAGCGCATACCATACTTCCTGCTAAGCTCAGTGAACCTGGCTACATTTTCTTTCATGGATACCAATCCATCAAAAAAATTCTGGCTAAAATCCTGGAAAACGGCCATGTATTTTTTGCCGGGGATCGCATATTTCCGGTCGAGCAATAACAACTTACCGGTTGGAATATTTTCAAATACGGCTGCGATTTCCTTTTCACTGTTTTTGGCCTCAAAATGGGGCATTACTACGTAACAATCATAGGCCCCGATATTGGCCTCTAAAATCTCCCGACAGATGACGGCATTGTAATGGTGCGTATAATAATTCACCTCGTAGCCATCGCTTACTGTAGCCACAAAACTGTTGTAAATCGTTTTTTTGTAGGAACTCATTTTATTAAAAATAAACAACACCCGTTTTTTTCCTGCGCCGATCCAGTTTACGTAATACCCTTTTCCGGCAGCCGAATGAATGTGCCCCGATAGCTTCAGCAATTTATATGCCTTCTCTACCGTGTCCCTTGCCACTTTATATTTTTCGCTAAACAGGTTGATCGACGGCAACTGGTATCCATTGGGTATAACGCCGGACTCAATATCTCTTTTCAAAGCTGTTTCAATTTGTTTCACCTTGCTTACGGGACTGTGCTGTAACAGGAATAAGGCGTGCCTTATAGGTTGTTTTCATTACTCAGGGCAGAAAAATACTTACCCAGTTTGTTAAAATCATAGCCACATTTGGCTTCTTTAAACTCCACAATTTCATTATCTGCAGTAAGGCTGCAGAGACCTTGCAGCTACGGATTTTCTCATTTAAGACACCACTGCGTTGTGCAACATAAAATGGTAATACTCATGATTGCCGGGCAGGCAGTAAACAGTTTCAAATTGGTCGGCTGCATAACTGAAAAAATCCTGATGCTTATCGAGTATGGCAAAGGGCACAATATCTCCCGCCAACACCAATACATCACCCACCGGCTGCAAAGGATGCTACTTTAAGAATGCCTTGTTGGCAGGGAATTCTAAATGAAGGTCGGATGCGTATTGGAGTTTATTCATCAATTTTTTCTGCTATGTAACATTATTTTCCTTTTAATGTATCATCGTCCCATTTTTTTGGGTTGTTAATGATGTATTCTGAAATGCGTTGATAGGATTGTTCATTACGAATGATATGTTCCCAATAATTGCGTTGCCACAATTTGCCATTGAATGGTTGCCATCCCAATTGTTTTACCCCACGGATATATTCAACCGTTACAATAGATTGAAATGCACCCACCATATCCCCAACCGTTTTTGGTTTGGTAGGGGCAATCCCTTGTGGTTGCCTATTTTCGTTTTCATTGGCAACATTGTCATTTTGGGTGCCCGTAGGGGCAATCCCTTGTGGTTGCCTATTTTCGTTTTCATTGGCGACATTGTCATTTTGGGTATCCGTAGGGGTAATCCCTTGTGGTTGCCTATTTTCGTTTTCATTGGCAACATTGTCATTTTGGGTATCCGTAGGGGCAATCCCTTGTGGTTGCCTAATTTCGTTTTCATTTGCGACATTGTCATTTTGGGCGACCACAAGGGTCTCCCCTACCGCAATTTCCATAATGGCGTGAAAATGATTCGGCATTACCACGTATTCGTGTAAATGTACATTGGTGAAACGATCGGGTATTTTTAACCATTCGTTTTCAACCATTTTTCCTGCATCATTTAAAATCATTTTGGCTGTACGGGCAATCCCTTGTGGTTGCCCTTTTTCATTTTGAGCATCCATTTCATTTTGGGCATCCACAAGGGATGCCCCTCCAAACAAACATTCCCTATTCTGCACACATATCGTAATGAAATACAAACCTGCCTGCGAATAATCATATCCTTTCAGGCGAATGCTTCTGCGATGATGAATGTTTGGATTGTATGGCATTTGATTTTTATTTTGATTCGTTGTTTGATTTCGTTGTTGTTGGAGCAATCCCTTGTGGTTGCCCTATTC
>JBBQOJ010000212.1:0-5829 GCA_038330815.1 Chitinophagales bacterium
ACCATCAACCATCAACCCCCAACCATCAACTTTCAACCTTCAACCATCAACTTTCAACCTTCAACCTTCAACCTTCAACCCATAACCATTAACCACCAACCATCAACTTTCAACTTTAACCCATTTTTCCGGCTGCAAAGGTAAGGGTTGCAGTCAAATAGTAGGTTTCGGTATAAAACACTAATTTCAAGCCTTAATACTGGGATAAACGATATCCCGTTTTTCTTTACTTATTTTTCATTCTTTATCCATCACCCGGTATGGCATTAAGCAGAATCTGGTCGGCATTTATCATTATCGCCATTGTATTGGCAGGCAGCAAATGTTTTTTTGTAGATGGCCAGCAGGATATTTTCAGCAGGATGGTAACCGGCAAGGCGGATGAAGTATACCAGTATTATGCCATTGGCAATGCACCAGGCGATGGTATCGAAGCCATTGATGGTTTTGCCGGCAGGGTAGAAGGGTATGGGTACAAAAGAAAATTAAGCATTGCCGAAGCCAATACCCTGGTTACGGATAACTTACAGGCCGATTCGGTGCGACTTTTAAAGGCGGCCAATCCTACATTAAAAGTATTTACCTATGGCCAGGTGATGAACCGCCTTTCCAAACCGGTGGATGGCATCATCGAAACCTGTAAAGTAGCGGTGAATATCTGCATCGGTTTAATCGGCATTATGGCCCTTTTCATGGGGTTCATGGCCATTGCCGAAAGGGCAGGGGGCATCCGTTTATTATCACGGATCATTGGCCCCTTCTTTTCAAGAATATTTCCCGATTTGCCGAAGGGCCACCCTGCCATGGGGCATATGATGATGAATTTTTCTGCCAACTTACTTGGGCTGGATAACGCCGCCACCCCCTTTGGTATTAAAGCTATGGAAAGCTTGCAGGAAATCAATCCTGATAAAAGCCGGGCATCCAATTCGCAGATTATGTTTTTATGTTTGCATGCATCGGGGCTAACCCTGATACCGGTCAGCATCATCGCCATCCGGGCTTCTACCCGGGCAGCCAACCCAACCGATATCTTTATTCCCTGTATGATTGCCACTTTTGTAGCCACCATGGCCGCCATGTTTATCGTATCCTTCAAACAGAAGATAAATGTGTTTACGCCGGTGGTGATGGGCTGGGTGTTGGGTATTTCAGCCGTTATTGCTGCCCTAGTTTTGTACATCAAATCATTGAATGCGGATGGGGTACAATCTTTTTCCGGCATACTCAGCAATGGCTTGATACTGTTGATTTTTATATTGATTATACTGGGCGCTTTGTATAAAAAGATTGATGTGTTTGATGCCTTTATCGATGGGGCCAAGGGAGGTTTTGAGGTAGCGGTACGCATTATTCCCTACCTGGTAGGTATGTTAGTGGCCATCAGCATGTTGCGCAACAGTGGCGCTTTTGATATCCTGATCAATAGCATGAAGGCCTTGTTTGGTGCCCTGGGTACGGATACCCGTTTTGTAGATGGCCTGCCCACGGCCCTTATTAAACCCTTTAGCGGTGGCGGGGCAAGGGGCATGATGGTGGATAGTATGAAAACGTTTGGTCCTGATTCATTTGCCGGCAGGTTATCCTGTATTTTGCAGGGATCCAGTGATACTACGTTTTACGTGATCGCCGTATACTTTGGGGCAGTATCGGTGAAGAATACCCGCTATGCCGTTGGTGCTATGTTGCTGGCCGATTTGGTGGGCATTATTACTTCCATTGTTTTGTGTTATTTGTTTTTTGGATAAAATCGGCTTATCATTCGTAATCAGGGCAGTTTACCTAATTTATTTTACCGGGTGATGGGAGTGGCCGCTACGGCGGACAATAGTCGCTTTTTCAGAAGAACCTTAACTAAGTATTCCAGGCAGGCTATTTCTGCTGATTTATGTTAAAAAAGTTAATCCGGAGGAAGTTGATGTTAATAATAATAAACAAGTATTGTGGTATGCGACCCCTTCAGTGCCGGGTGATCTTGTTGGTAATTCAGGTGCTATAAAATATTTGAACCCTTCGGGTTCAGATCATTGCTGATTTATCGCTATTGTATTTGGTTTTTTTGATCCCATCGGAATTTAATGTTTATAGAAAATGTATGGGTAGTGTTCGACCCCTTCAGTGCCGGGTGATCTTGTTGGTAATTCAGGTGCTATAAATATTTGAACCCTTCGGGTTCAGAGTTTGCTGCTTGTTCGCTATTGGATTTGTTTTTTTTGATCCCATCGGGATTAAATGTTTATAGAAAATGTTGATGGAGTACCGTTCGACCCCAACGGGGTCGTATGATATCTTTACAACTAGCTTTTTTTGAATATTGGAACCCTTCCCGTTTTGAGGTTTTCTGCTGCATTATTTTATAATTATCAAATTACCGATTATACCTCATCATCTTTTTCCGCTATTCCTATTTCTTTTTTTCATGATTATTATCTCCATTTTTTTTGTAACCTGTTTTCGGGTAGGCCAAACCGCTACACACTATAATATAAAAAAACCACGCATCGGCGTGGTTTTTTTATGCAATTTAAAAATTGATTATTTGTTTAAATTAAAGGAGATATACGGCCTTGTATTGGCGGCAGTGGAACCTTTGTACCCAACCGCAAAAGCACTGTACACCCTCCTGGTAAGGTAAGTATTGGCACTGGTAAAAGTAGCCAATGCGGTACTGGTAGGCAAAGTGCCGGTTTCCCTGATGGTCCAGGCCAGGAGAATTGGCGGCACCCGCATAGTAAATATAGGGCTGGCTGCTAAATAGGCGATATTGGTGGCCATTCGGTCGGTTCCATAATACAGGTCAACAAAAGGTGCATTGGGCATCAGGTTGATGAAACGGTATTTAACCGAACCGGTATCCGGCAGGGCCAGGTCATCTTCCAACAGGAACAATTTTGTTTTTGTTGATGTATCCGCAATGTGAGCGGTATAATTTTTACCAGCCTCTACTGTAATGGGTGCAGAAAATAAAGCAATCGAATCTACATTAGTGAGCCGTTTAGGGATAGCGATACTCAAAATGTTAGCGCCTGGCTTAACTACAAGATAGTCTGCGAAATTAGAGCCATTGGTATTATATCCACCCCCAGGGAAAGGGGTTCTATTGGTAACCAGGCCACTAACGCGTTGGTTATTGATGGATAATTGTACGCCGGTGTTGCCTGCATAAAGACTCATGTAATTTATTTTTAACAGGCTCGACACCGACGGATCAACAAACGTTCTCGGAGCGGTGTAGTCAATTTCTGTTACATCTTTACTGCAGCCGGCAGTTAACAGTACCGTGGCAGCTATGATGGTATTGATCAATGTTTTTTTCATGTTATTTTTTTTATGTTGTTCTCCTGCTTTTGCTTTGTTTGCTGTAAAGCAACAGCAGGTTTAACTGGAATGTAGCATTATCACGGTATAGAAAACCAGGTTTTCTGCGTGTGGTAATTTAATTCGGTGGCACCTATCCGGGTAAGTTCATTGATGTTCCAAACATATTCCGAATTAAACCTTGGCCTCATCCTATACACCAGGTTATTTTGGTTATCGAGAAAAAGGTTACCACCGCTGGGTACAACAAAATCCCTGTATACCTGCGCACCGGTTTGAGGATCGATATCATCGTAATGAAAGCGCCGCATATCTACCCAGGTTTCCAATACGCCATGGCCAAACATGGAGATGTACTTTTGCAACATAATTTTTGTGAGCGTTAATGCAGCAGCCGTAGCGGGCACTACCTTGGGGTCATTAAGATAAGCAGCTTTACTGGCCGGGGTAATTTCTTTGCCAGCCGGGATGTTTACATTATAGGTAGTCGTCAGCATATCAAACGATAAACTGATGCCTTCCCGATATGCTGCTAAGGCAGTCGCCCTATCGCCTTTTCTAAAAGCAGCTTCGGCCTTTATAAACTGAATTTCACTAGCGGTTAAAATAGGGAAGGGAGAACTGTTTCTAAAGATATACCGCGCATTCAGGTCATTGGCCGGTGCGGTATTATTCATGGCCGCTGCCTGGCTTACGCCCCAAAAATTTTCCGGGCGGTCGCTGGCTGCTATCACCGTTTGGCCAACGTTAGGGGCTACCCCTACAATGGTACCATTGGTATTGCCCCGCAACATGTACCAGGCCCTTGGATCAGCAGCACCGGCAAATTCGGTGTTGGTACCATTCATCAAATTGGCAATATATTGCCCCTGGCGAATAGCTGTTGGGCTAACGATAGATAAACCACCCAGGAAACCACGCAGCGGGCCAAAATAGTTATTGGTCTGACTGATAACGGTTGCCGCAAATTTTACGGAAGCGTTGTCGGCATTGGAAGCAAGCGACAAGTTGGAATAATATACTACGGAATCAGCATTGTAAATAGCTTTGTTGTTCAGGTGATTATGGTACCTGGCCAATATGCCATACACAAATTTTTTCCACTTGCCGGTATCGCCGTTATAAAAGAACGCGTCCCCTTTTGCAAGATTGGCCTGGCTTACACCGTCGCCGGTTTTATTTAAATTCTCCAGTGCTTCAAAACATAATTGACGCACATAGTTATAAACGTCTTCCTGTGGATCAAACTGGAAAGTGATCAATTCTGTACGAAAGGCTTCCTTCAAAATTACATCACCATAGTAATCAGTGAGGGTTAACCAACTCCAGGCAAAAATGGCTTTGCCTACACCCACATAATCCCATTTCTTTTCGTCGGTGGCCCACTCAATCAAACGCATGTTATTTTGACCGATATCGTAATAATGCATCCGCCAGGTAGATTGCGCAACATCGCCTGCAGAATTGGTATACCCCATTTGATCAAAGTTGCTGAGGGGATTGGCATATTGCCAGTTTTGAATATAGGCGCCAATATAGCGCATGTCAGGCATCGTGCCATGACCTCCATAGTTACCGGCCATGGCCGACGTAATTTGCGGCAATAGCTCTTCTACCGGTACCCTTACCGGTGCATTGGGGTTTTGATAAACCTCGTCAATTTTTTTGGAGCAGGATAGCGCAGATACCGTTATTGCAAAGAAGAGCAATAGTTTAAAAGATGTATGTTTCATAAATAATGTGTTTAGAAATTAGAAGTTTGCCCTCAAGCCAAAATTGTAACTAACTGGTGTACCAACGTTACCAAAGTCGAAACCAAAAGCACCCACCCCACGGCTACCGGCGGTGTTCCCATTCACCTGTGGATCGGCACCCGTATAATTGGTGATCAATACCAGGTCGTTCACAGTGGCAAATACACTCAATCCCCTTACCACCTTCATTCGTTTGGTAATTTTTTCGTTAAAGGAATAAGTAAGGCTGATATCCCGCAACCTAAACCAGTTAACATCTTTTTCAATAAATTCTTCTTCCGGCATCGTGGTATAATACCCCTGGTTGTTAGCTGGTGTAATAGCGATGGTGTTCTTGGTTGGCGTGCCGGTTTCTTCCAACCCATCCAGTAACACACCGTTGAGTACCCGCGGCGTATTACGGTCAATCGTCCGATAACTTCTGCCTAAACCGGTTAAATAATCATCGGTAGCATTAAAGATATCGCCACCAACTTTCAAGTCCCATAAGAAACTTAACCGTACATTTTTATAGCTCATGTTATTTACCCAACCAAGCGTGAAATTGGGGTTGCGGTCACCGCGTACTTTAAATGTGGCATCGATGATCGGTAAACCGGTGGTTGGACTGATTAGGATATCACCGGCAGCGTTTTTCCTGTATCCAAATGCCGTTATAGTAGTAGTAGCACCATTCAACACCAAACCACCCCGGGCATTACCGTACAACCAGGTATCCGATTGGTAAAATTCAGGCACATTGGCGGGTAGTTCAAGT
>JBBQOJ010000213.1:0-5815 GCA_038330815.1 Chitinophagales bacterium
GGTAATCATAAATTGTTGGTGTTACTTCAGAACGCTGAAATCTGCCGATATACTGAATTAATTTTCCTTGAAATGAAAACGGATAAACAAGAAACAAACAGTTTGCGTTTTGCAAATCTGTCCCTTCGCCAAAGAACTGCCCTGCTGTAACCAACACTTGATAATTTCCCTCTTTTAGAATTTTAAATTTTGAATTTCTGTTGGCTTCTGAATCATCTCCATTAAGTGTAATTACTTCGTAAGATTGTTTCAGGTATTGGTAAAGAGAGTCAATGTGTTCTTTTCGCTCAATGATTATGACAACTTTCTTTCCTTTATCTAATTCAGTTTTCACATCTTCAAGTATAAGCTTGTTTCTTGTTGAATCATGAACTAAGATTTTAGAAAGTGTTTAAAACTTGTCTGTTTTAGAATTGAACGGAACATCAAGTTCCGTATTCCTGATGATGATGTTGGCTTGACTTGTCGTGCTTATTTCACCTGACTTTATCTCGGCAATTATTTCACCTAAGTTTATAAATATTAGTTTGCCGTCATTATATTTTCTGAATGGTGTTGCAGTCAAGCCATACAAGTAAAATGTTTTTAGTTTTGCAACTGTATTTCTGTTTGTCTCCGCGGGTATGTGATGACATTCATCAACGATGATTGCTCCGAGTGAAGTTGTAAGATTTTCGCCTCCTGATTTATCAAGTTCTTTTGATAAACGCCGAATTGTTGATATGGTAACTTTCTTTCCAACCATATTTTTCCCTTGCCCTACGTTTCCAATTTCATTTTTTGGAATTCCAAGAAAAGTTTCAATTCTCTCAACCCATTGTTCAACCAACTGCTTACGATGAACAATAATCAAAGTGGGTTGCTGCTTTTCAGAAATAATTTTTAAGGCAACAATTGTTTTACCTGAACCCGGCGGAGCTACAATTATTCCTAAATCCTTTCTAAAAATATTTTCAATTATTGGTTGCTGATGTGCCCTTAATTGAGCATTGAAAGCATATGAGATGACAATTTTCTTTTTTCTTTTATCAATAAAGTCATGCTCAATTTTATTATCTCTTCAAAACCTGATTAGCTTTCCTACAAATCCTCTTGGAACTATTATTTCGTTTTCTGTTTCTTCTACAAACTTGAAATATCTTTCAGTTCCAAAAGTATTTCTTCCGATTTTATTTTTTATGATATATTCAGCGTTGGCAAAATTCAATTCTTCCTTCAAAAAATTTATGAGTGGAGTAGTCATTCCATCACGACTAATTTTCACAACATTGTCCAATGCTATGACTAGTTTTCATGTGATTGTTTTGGGAAAAGTTGAAATAGAAGAACTAGCAACCTCTTGATACAATTTATCAAGTTCTGTTATTGAAATTCTTTTTACACTTTGCAGAAAATGCCATTGGTTGGGAATCGGTTGCAACGTGGATTCATCAATAAAACAATTATTGCCTTGCTCAAAGGCTTTTTTGAATAACGGAAGTGCTATCAGATTTCCCAAACCTTTACCTGAAAGAAAATCCTGGTTAGGGAACAACCGGTCAAAACTGGAGCTTTTATCAAACAAAGAAAATGCTCCCGATTGTTCAAGTATGGAAATAAATATTTTCCTGCTTCTGATTGCAGGATAAGGTTGCTTAAAGAAAATCCACACATGCCCTCCATTACCCGAACGGGAACGCTCTAAATATGTTGGAATATTTCTTTCGCTACAAGTGACAATAAACTTATTACATTCTTCCATCCAATTTTCTTTATCAAAATCTGCTACAAGAAACCATGAAGTATTATCTATTAATAAAGGATAAACTCCAATTTGTTGTTCTCCGTTTAAATGCTTTGCAATTTCTTTGTCAGAAAGTTGTAAGTATGTCTTGTCTTTATAGTTCTGAAAAGTACCGCCTTTCATTTTGTGGGTACGATACATATATGGCTCGTAAAAGTAGGCAGGCATATAGCCGCTTTTATTTCCCTTTTCCCAACGAATTGCAAACACATCTTCTCTGCCTTTGAAAGTAGATTTGATTAGTGGTATTTGAATTGAGAAGTTTCCTTCATAGCTTTTTTCATCTTTAAAATGACAAATTCCCTTCAAATCAGTGGTGTATAATTATCCGCCATATAACCGCTATAAATCAGCCATCAACAAGTTTATAGGATGTTCCTTTCTTTAACCCGGTTTTTTATCAAAACTCCTTTACCGCCTAAATTCTTAAAATTTTTTGTCGGTCAGTTGCATGCAAAAAATGTGTCAAAACCTTACAGCCATCATAGTATATCCGCAGGTAAGCGCCAGGTATTGATACCTTACAACGACAATCGTACCTGGCACGCAGCAATTGTAATAGTAAAAAATGGAAATACTATAATTGTTACCAGAAAGCCCAGGGCACCACCTCTTATACCCTCAACTAACGCTGCCCCATTTTAATACTACCCGTTTCCTAAAAAAAGGGTCACCAACTGTTGCCATTCTTTATCCAGGGAAATACCCGGGTGTTTTACTCCTGCACGATGGTACCAGTAACCTGCGTTACCTTCATCCCCTTCCTTTCGATGCAGGTAGGCATGGATCAGCGCAGCATCGCGGCCGGGTACATCCTGTACCAGGGTATGTGCTTTTTCCCAATAGCCATTGGCATCGTACCATAGGGCAGTCAAATACACAGAGATCCCCTGGGGTGGTTCAACCTGCTTCAAACTTGCCTTGAATAAAGTAATGTCCATATTGCAAAAATAAGCAGTTCGGAAAATTAAGGAGGGGGAAAAAATTCAGGAAGAAAGGTGGAGGGTTTGACAGTCAGCCTGTAACGGCAGTTCGCAATCAAACAAGAGCGGGAGGTTGGTATTAGCTAAATTAGCCAGGGGCATCAGCAGTCAGACTGCAATTCGAGTACCCATTCCGGTATAATAATTTCTTCCTCCAAACCGCGGCGCTTATGCACTGCCAGCCTGGTAAAGCTATCACCGATATAGGGGTCGTTGACAAAGGTAGCTGCTCCTATAAATTCACTACCAACAAAACAAAGGTATTTTTCACCGTATACAAGGTTCTCCATCAGTAATAATTTTAATGAGGTAAATCCGGCATCTTAAAAAACTGTCTGCCGGCTAGCAACCTATCGGCAACCTCAGCTACTATTGAGTATAACGGCCAATTTTTGAAAATATTTTATCGGGCCGTCAATGAGATCGAATTATCCCCATAAAAAATGCCCCGTTTTATAGGGGCCATTTATCTGAGATGTTAGAAAAAGATAAGATAAAATGAAAGACTTCCATATTATTGCAATGCACTTATTATTGCGTTGCCCCGCGTGAGGGATTGGAGTGGAGCCCGCATCCCGATTCATTTCATCGGGAGAGGACTTGCAGCGTAAAGCCCGGCCCCCCGATGCAATCGGGGGGACACGCCCCGACTGTAATTTGCCAAATTCTTCCACGCTGACCCCTGCTGGGGTGAGGGTAAAAATTGTTTACTGATGGCGTCGTATGTCAAAAGGTAGTCGTTCGATTTTCCGTCTTTATCGAAAACGGCTTCCCAGGTACTGAGGGGCTCCCAGATACAGGCACCCTTGCCCCTTTCACCGGGGATTTCAAAAGCGATGGTGTTCACCTCGTTCTTTAACTGCGAGTATTCCACCACAATCACGTCCTTGTTATAGCGCCTGGCCAGGTTGGCGAGGTTGTCCCTTAAATCGGGAAGGGTACCATGCCATTTGGGATAGCATGATTGGCCGATCACATCAAAATGAACGCCCCTTTTAATCATGTTATCAATAAAGAAGACCGATTCATGGTTCTGTCCGCCCAGCGCCACATGCAACATCATAATCACATTGGGATCCACGGATTTCACTGCAGCCGTTCCGGAGTTGATCAATTGTGCCAGTCCATCCGGGTTGGCAATATTGCCTTCGGGACATAGAATGCCGTGGTTAATTTCATTGCCCACCTGCACCATATCCGGCACCGTGCCCTGGTCCTTCAATTCCTGCATCACCTTCCTGGTGTAGGTGTACAGCGCCTTTTTAAGGTCGGTGAATGATAAGCTACTCAAGGCTGCCGGCTTAAATTGTTTACCCGGATCGGCCCAATAATCACTGTAATGAAAATCAATCATGATGCGCATCCCCAGGTTTTTTGCCCGGATGGCTTTGGCCACTACATCGGCAGTATTGTTCCAGGCAGGCGATGGATTTACGCATACCCTCAGGCGAATGGTATTCATGCCAAGCGATTTCAATAACGCCATCCCCTCCTGCGCAGTGCCGGTAGGGTCATAAAATTTTCTGCCCTCCGCTTCCATTTGGGTTAACCAGCGCCTTTGGCAAAACGGAAGGAGTGACCGGTGGTACAGGCGTAGGACGAATTACTGGCGCAGGGTCGTTTTTTTTACTGGCCACCATCGCTACTCCAAAAAACAAATACAGCAATAATTTTTTTATGGCGTTTATTGTAGGGTGTAACAATAGTTACCCGGTTTAAGATCAAAGGTAATGGTGCGGATTCCTGCGAGGGCAGCCGGTACGGGTATGTTGTCGCCGTTGTACGCCAGGCTTAGATCGGCACCGGTATCGCCAAAATTAAGTGCCCAGGCGCCATTGGCCCTGAATTAAAAGTTTCCTGCTGCTAAGGTAGTAGTAACTTTTCACACCTTACCGGCCGCATCATAGGTCATAGGTACATCATTGGCCCGGCTGGCCGAAGCAGTAAGGTGCATCACCAATCATTGCCCAGGTGGTTTTGGTACCGCCCCAGGTATTGTTGTGGGTATTGGCCTTTAATAAATAATTGCCGGGTACCGGTACAAACAGGTTGCCCCGGGTGGTATTAAAAGTGCCATTAACGTCATTTCCCACAGTGGTACTGCCCGCCTAGCCATAATTGGTACTGCTCCAATCGGGGTGACTGGTGTATTTGAATACCAGGGCCGGGCCAGGAAAATTTACATACCCTTCATAAATGACATTGCTTAGTTTACTGGAAATTTTTGGCACAGCGGCCGGATCCCATCCCTGGTACTCGCCCGGAACCCACAACAGAGGGTAATTGATCACCACCAGGTAGGGCGTAACCGAAATTGCGGGCGTATTGGAATACACCGCCGGTACTGAATCGGTAATAGACGATTTCACCTTTAACTCCAGTTGGCCGGCACTTGCCGGTGCCAGTGCCAGTAATATCGATAACTGGTTAAAGTCGGCGGTGGAATATTTTAATTCCGTAGCATTGCCCATACTATTTTCTTTTGGTGCAGCAAATCCGGTACCGCCCTTTGCTATCTGAAGACTATGGCGCACCTCGGCCTTGCAACCAACCTAAGCGATCCGGAAATGGATGGGGACTATACCTGCGTGCAAATGGGGATGAGCCGCACCAAATTATATACCATCCTGAAGCAAATTACCGGACAGTCTATCAACGATTTTACAAGTTCAGTACGGTTAAAAAAGGCAGTTCATTTAATGACCACCGAAGACATGCCCCTGGTAGAAATAATGTACCTTGTAGGCATTCAAACCCAATCTTATTTTACAAAGGCTTTTAAAAAAGAATTCGGTAATACACCTTCCCAATTTCTAAAAGACCTTCATAAATAACCAGGGAAGTACAAACTACCTAATTCTTTACCAGGTAATAAAAGCCGTTTATTTTTATAATGTTGTTCAAGGTTATCCCTCGACTGAAGCAACTAACTTTAACCTTCGGGTAGCCTGGCGAATAATCGTAATGGTTATCATCTCACAACCTGATGCCGCTCATTGGATAGCCTGAATAAATTTCGGTAATTTTAAGTCATTGAAAGCTTGTTAAT
>JBBQOJ010000214.1:0-5789 GCA_038330815.1 Chitinophagales bacterium
AGTGTTGCAAAGGATTCAACAAGTGCAGCCTGCATCAGGCAGGGGTCAGCGCTTAGTGCACCTTCCCAGGGTTGCATTTTTTCCAGTTGGCATTTCATTTAAATAGCATCCGCCTTTTTGGCGGCTTTTATTTATAGCATAATATTTGGTTCCGTCAATAAACTATATTTGTTATCCTAAATATTATACCAGATGAATTTTGGAAAAGAGTTTGAAAAATATGCTATAAAGCACCTGGGCATCAGCAGTAACACATTGGATGGTTATATTAAACACAACGTAACTAACCTTACCCCTAATATCATAGAAGAAAGGCCCATGAACGTTGCTGTTATGGATGTTTACAGCCGGTTGATGATGGATCGTATCATTTTTATGGGATATCCTGTAACGGATGAAGTGGCCAATATTATTACCGCCCAGTTCTTATTTTTGGAAAGTACCGACCGTACCAAAGATATCCAGATGTATATCAATTCTCCCGGGGGAAGTGTGTACGCAGGACTTGGAATGTATGATACCATGCAGTTTGTAACGCCGGATATCGCTACCATTTGTACCGGCATTGCTGCAAGTATGGCAGCCGTATTAATGTGTGCCGGTTCGCCGGGCAAGCGCACGGCACTGAAGCATAGCCGAATTATGTTGCACCAGCCAAGTGCAGGGGCAGGCGGACAGGCAAGTGATATTGAAATTACTGTAAACGAAGTAAAGAAAATTAAAAAGGAACTGTACGATGTTATTTCTCATCACACCGGTCAGCCTTTTGATAAAGTGGCACAGGATTGCAACAGGGATTATTGGATGACTTCTACCGAAGCCAAAGAGTATGGCATTGTTGACGAAGTGTTAACCATCAATCCGCGTAAGGCGAAAAAAGATTAGCTAATACACGCCTTCTTAATATAAGGAGGAGAAGTGGCAAAATTATAGCATTGAAAAACGTGCTATGGTGGCAACGAAGGCAAATAATCAGGTCGCGGGAATTTACATAGCATTTAGAAAAAAATAAACATATGAATTTTTATAGCAGTAACAGGATTCGTTTTGAAGACGAGGATAACCCGAAAGAATTGCCAGATAACCCAATGGAAAAAATGATGAGTGGATGGAAGTTCGATAAAAAATTCATTGAACAGAGAAAGGTTTTTCTTTGGGGACCAGTAGATGACAAAAGTGCGAAAGACATTACCGACCGCCTGCTTTATCTCGAAGCCATTGAGCCAGGGAAAGAAATTACTTTTTACATTAACAGTCCGGGTGGCATGGTTACCAGTGGTATGGTTGTGTATGATACCATGCAGATGATCAGCTCGCCGGTTAGTACGGTATGTATGGGCATGGCAGCCAGCATGGGCAGTATTTTATTAAGTGGCGGTGCTAAAGGAAGGCGCTTTATTTTTCCGCATGGCGAAGTGATGATTCACCAGCCAAGTGGTGGCGGACAGGGAACCAGTGCCGACCTGGAAATTATGGCCATACAAATTCATAAAACCAAGGAAATGGGTGCAAGGATACTTGCTGAAAACTGCGGTCAATCTTTTGAAAAAGTAATGAAAGATTTTGACCGTGATTATTGGATGGATGCAAAGGAGTCGATCGCCTATGGTATTGTGGATGGCGAGTTGGATAAATTATAACAAATCATTACGGAATCGGATAGAAAGCCCCACCTGTTGGGGCTTTTTTATTGTGTGGTGTACTTAAGGGAATACCTTTGCAATATGCAGTTTCACGAAATTATCAATGCAAAATTCAGCAAGGAGTCAGACAGGGCAATGATGCAGAAAGATGCTTACCCGGTAAACGCTGCCTTTTCTTCCTACCTGCAACAATATGGCAGGGACATACCACTACCGGTTATTTTCAGCGATCTTGTAAATTACAGTTATGCGGATGCCCTGAAAGACAAACGGGGAAAATGGACACACTGGGAGAATGCGGTGTATGAGCCCAATCAATGGGCCCAGCTTGCACCCGCACTGGTTAAATGCTACCTGCTTTTGAAAAGCCACCAGGAAGTGGCTCCTGCCAGCCAGTATGCTATTGAACGGATAGATTTTTGTGAGTATGGCAACAGCATCCCTTTCCGTATAAAAATAACACAACAGGCAACCGGCCAATACGATTTTTTTTATATCAAGCAGGCAGATGCCTCCCGGATTTATGGTCTCGAACTTGAACACCTGCTCACCAATAACCTTATTAATTACCGCTGTTTCCAGGATACATTGGTAGAAGAACATATCGGGGGCACACCGGGCGATAATTTCCTGCTGCACAGTAAGCAACTCACTGTGCAGCAACAAACCAACCTGGCCCGGGCCTTTGTTCAATTCAATGAAAGTTGCTTTGCGCGGTTGCTCGGTGATATGCGTAGCTACAATTTTGTTGTTAACAAGGAAAGGGGCCCCAACGAAAATACTTACCGGTTTAGGGCCATCGATTTTGATCAGCAATGTTACGAGGGCCGCAAAAATTTATATTTTCCGCAATTTTATAAAGAAAATATCGAATACGTGGAAATGGTTTTGAAATTGTTAACACCTGCACAGATCATACAGGCACAACAGTTGGAACATGCCGCGATGGCGGAGCGTATCATAACCTACCGCAGGCAACTAATGGAACTGGTGAACAGTATGGTGAAAGACGATATTTCGGAAAATTATAAAATACAACTGCTGCGCAGCGAATTAAACCTGCATTTTACTACTGACCGCTTCACCCGCTGTAAAACAATGGGCGAAGTAGTAAAACAACAACTTAAGCAGGTGCTGCAAAAACAGGTACAACAGGTCAAATTGACTCCAAATGTGCGGCAGCCACATCGTTTTTAACAGATACGGCTGCAACGTTTTTTGTTATATTATTGTCTGCAAGATAGGGTTGTGTAAATGGTTGCTTATCTTTACCACCCGCATTTCAACAAATGGGCGGCGTATAAACGGACTATAATGGCTAAACAACAAACATTACATTGTTCATTTTGTGGCAGAAGCCGCGATGAGGTTAAAATCCTCATTGCCGGCCAGGAAGGCCATATTTGTGAAAACTGTGTGGAACATGCGCAGGAGATTATCGGGCAGGAATTAATGATTTACCCGGATGCAAAACAAGCCGGAGGAAATGCGCACAAGCTGACCGTAAAAAAGCCGGTTGAGATTAAGAAATTTTTGGATGAATACGTAATTGGCCAGGATGATGCCAAGAAGATATTGGCGGTAGCGGTATACAATCATTACAAAAGATTGAACCAAAAGGTGGAGAATGATGTAGAAATTGAAAAGAGTAATATCATCATGGTAGGGGAAACGGGCACCGGCAAAACGCTATTGGCCAAATCAATTGCCCGGATGTTGAATGTACCCTTCGCCATTGTAGATGCCACGGTGTTTACAGAGGCGGGTTATGTAGGGGAAGATGTAGAAAGTATGTTAAGCAGGTTATTGCAGGCCTGTAATTATGATGTGGCTGCAGCCGAAAAAGGAATTGTGTTCATTGATGAAATAGATAAGGTAGCCCGTAAAAGCGATAACCCTTCTATCACAAGGGACGTAAGTGGTGAAGGGGTACAGCAGGGCCTCTTAAAATTGCTGGAGGGTACCGAGGTATTAGTACCACCACAGGGCGGTAGAAAACATCCGGAACAAAAGCTGGTAAAGGTAAATACCTCCAATATTTTGTTCATTTGCGGCGGCGCCTTCGATGGTGTGGACCGCATTATAGCCCGCAGGGTAAATACCCATGCCATCGGCTTTAGCGTAAATAAAGAATTGCAGGAGTTTCAGCAAAAAAACCTGTTACAGTTTGTAAACGCGGTTGACCTGAAACAATTTGGCCTGATCCCGGAATTATTAGGGCGTTTGCCGGTAATTACCTTCCTCAACCCTTTAGATGCGCCCACTTTGCGCAATATATTAACAGAACCAAAAAATGCACTGATCAAGCAATTTAGGCGCCTATTTGAAATTGAAGGCATCGAATTGAAATTTGATGAAGCGGTATTTGATTTTATGGTGCAAAAGGCATTGGAATATAAACTGGGAGCAAGGGGACTGCGAAGTATTTGTGAAAGCATATTAACCGATGCTATGTACGAGCTTCCATCGCAAAAGGTAAAAACTTTTGAAGTTACCCTCGAATACGCACAGCGTAAGTTCAACACCAGTAAAATGAGTATGTTAAAAGTTGCCTGAGATAAATAATTTTTATTTGAAAGAGCCGTGCGAAAGTTACGGCTCTTTTTTTTGCACGTGGTGTAACCGTTGTTGACAGGATAAGTTGATTCGGAAAGCAACAAATCGATTAAAAGAAGTAATTTTCAACCGCAAAAAATTTATGGAGGTGAATTGATGTTTTTTACAAGTCCCTTTGCACGGGCAACATGAAAGTAATGTCACAGTTCTTATAGAAAAAAGACAAGGCAACGGATTGGTCAAAAGCATCAATGTTATATCAGTAAGTGATACATGTCATAATCGTATATAAATATTTCAACGATTTTTGCCGCGTACTTCCACCTTTAAAAGCCAATACAATCATACCATGTCTAAAGCTATTTACATTGCCTCTGCGGAACCCAATAGTGGTAAATCGGTGGTTACGCTGGGTTTAATGAATATCCTGGTGGGCAGAATTAAAAACATCGCCTATTTTAAACCCATCGTAAATCAACGATCAACATCCTGTAAAGACGTTCATATAGAAACCATCATCACCCATTTTGGATTAGCGCTCAACTACCAGGATACTTTTGCATTTACCTATGAAGAGTTATTACACCATCGCAGCGAAGGCAACAATTCCTTTATCATCGATAGTATTATCGCCAAGTTTAAAAAGCTGGAAGAAACGCACGATTTTGTGGTGGTAGAAGGCACCGGGTTTAATAATGAAGGTGCCTCTTTTGAATTTGATTCCAATGTTGACATTGCGAAAAACCTTGGCATACCACTGATATTGGTAACAAGGGGCGACAGCGGCACCCCGGAGGAAATTGGCAATAATATACTCACTGCTTACCAGGTATTGCATGACGAGGAGGTACAGGTATTGGCCATGATTGCGAATAAGGTAAAGCCCGAAGACGAAGAGTTACTGAAGCAGGTATTGGCTACCCGCTTACCGAAAGAAGTGATCGGTGCCGTCATCCCATTTAATAAAGACCTGGGCAATCCCACTATGCGGGAAATAATGGAGGCGGTAAAGGGAAAGCTATTGTTTGGTGATAACCTGTTGAGCAACCAGGTGGATCATTCTATTGTGGGGGCAATGCAGCTGCGTAATTGCCTTACCCGGCTAAAAGAAAATACCTTATTGGTAACCCCGGGCGACCGGGCCGATATCATTGTCGCGATGCTGCAGGCGAACCTTTCTAAAAACTATCCAAAGGTTGCGGGCATGATCCTTTCCGGCGGGCTGGAACCGGAAGAACCGGTATTGAAATTAATTGAAGGATTGGAAACAGTAATACCCATGATCCAGGTAGAATCGGGTACATTTGAAACAGTTACCATTGTGGGTAACGTACAGTCGAGGATATATGCGGATAATAAGCCCAAGATCGAGCTGGCCATCAGCACCTTCGACAAGTTTACCGATGCTGAAGCCATTTTAGACA
This sequence comes from Chitinophagales bacterium, assembly GCA_038330815.1. GTDB lineage: Bacteria > Bacteroidota > Bacteroidia > Chitinophagales > Chitinophagaceae > Ferruginibacter. Next base: position 5,624 of record JBBQOJ010000214.1, read on the forward strand.
GAATTGTCACCTCCCAACCGGAAGGCATCACGCCACGCATGTTCCAGTACCAGTTGGTTAAGCGGGCAAAAATGATGAAGAAGCACATCGTTTTACCCGAGGGGCAGGACGATCGAATATTGATTGCGGCCTCCAAACTTTTAAAGCAGGAGGTAGTAGACCTTAC